>NZ_JFHO01000065.1:0-18704 GCF_000724705.2 Acidiphilium sp. JA12-A1 | reverse complement strand
CTGCTCGCCGCCCTGCCGCAGGAGCACGAGCGCGCCGCCGGCGCCTGGCAGGCCGAGCAATCGGTCTGGCCCGAGCTCATGCGCCTCGCCTCCGGCGCGCTCGCCGCCCTCGCCGAGCTGCTCGCCGGCCTGACGGTCGACGAGGCCGCCATGGCCCGCAACCTCGCCCACGCCCCGGCCGCATCCCCCTCGCCCGCGATCCCGGCGCTGATCGAGGCGGCCCTCGCCGCCCACGCCCGCCAGGACCGCCGCCCTTGAGCGACGCGCCGAACGCCTGGCGCCGCGTCCCCCGCGCCCTGTTCGCCCGCCTCGGCCCCGGCCTCATCACCGGCGCCGCCGACGACGACCCGAGCGGCATCGCCACCTATTCCCAGGTCGGCGCCCAGTTCGGCTACACCCTCGGCTGGACGGTGGTGCTCGCCCTGCCCTTCATGGTCGCGGTGCAGGAGATCAGCGCGCGCATCGGCCGCATCACCGGCCGCGGCCTCGGCGCCGCGATGGAAGCCCACCTGCCCCGCCCGCTCGCCCTTGGCCTGATCCTGCTGCTCGCCATCGCCAATGTCTTCAATCTCGGCGCCGATCTCGGCGCGATGGCGCAGACCGCGCACATGCTCGCCGGCGGTCCCGAGCGGCTCTACACCGTGGCGATCGCGGTGTTCTGCGTCGTCGCCGAAATCCGCATCCCGTACCGCCGCTACGTCGCCGTCCTGAAATTCCTCACCACGGCGCTGCTCGCCTATGTCGCCCTGCTCTTCGTCCTGCGCCTGCCCGCGCGCGAGATCCTCGCCGGCGCGCTGATCCCCCGCCTCACGCTCGACCGCCCGGCCCTGCTCGCGCTCATCGCGGTCTTCGGCACCACGATCAGCCCCTATCTCTTCTTCTGGCAGGCGGCCGAGGAAGCCGAGGATGCCGGGCGCATCCCCACCGTCGGCCCGGCGGTGGCCGGCGAGCTCGCCCGCATCCGCTTCGACACCTGGACCGGCATGACCTATTCGAACGCCGTCTCGCTCTCGATCATCATCGGCACGGCGGCGACGCTGCACGTCCACGGCATTACCGACATCACCTCGGCGGCGGACGCGGCGAGCGCCCTCGCCCCCATCGCCGGCCGTTTCGCGCAGCTCGTCTTCGCCCTCGGCATCTTCGGCACCGGCCTGCTCGCCGTCCCCGTCCTCGCCGGCAGCACCGCCTACGCGATCGGCGAGGCGCTGCACTGGACGGTCGGCCTCTCCCGCCGCGCGCTCGAGGCCCGGGCCTTCTACGGCGTGCTCGCGGTGGCGACGCTCGCCGGCGTCGGCATCGTCTTCTCCCCGCTCACCCCGATCCGCGCGCTGTTCTGGGCGGCGGTGATCAACGGCGTCGCCGCCGCGCCGATCATCGCCGCGATGGTCGCCCTCGCCAGCCGCCCCGCGGTGATGGACGGCCACGTCCTGCCCCGCGCGCTGCGGGTCATGGGCTGGCTTACCGCCGCGCTGATGGGCGCCTGCACCCTGGCGATGCTGCTGGTCTGAGCCGGATCAGGAATTCCGCCGCTCGATCTCCACGCCGACGGACTGCATGTCCGGAAACACGTCGAGCTTCTCCACCCGCACGCGCACATGCGCGACCCGCGAGTCCTCGAGGCACAGCTCCGCCAGCCGCTCGGCCAGCGTCTCGACGAGCTGGACATGCCCGGCCGCGACCGCCGCCCGCGCGCCGATCACGATCCGCTCGTAATCCACCACCCGGGCGAGATCGTCCCGCCCCACGCCGGGGCGCGACATCAGCGCCCCCTGCGGGCCGGCCTCCTCGCGCACCGCGAGATCGAGATTGATCCGCACCCGCTGCGTGCGGCCGAATTCATGGGCATGGACGCCGATATGGGCGTCCAGCACCATGTCCCGCACGAACATCCGCCGCAGCGCCGGCGCTGCGGTGGCGGGCGGAGCGGGAAAATGGCTTTCGTTCATCCCCCGCCCATGCGCCGCCCCGCCGGCGAACGCAAGAGACGATCCCGCGTCGCCGGCGACCGCGAACGGCTCAGCCGGCGTGCACGCGTCCGCGCAGCTCGCCGGGCTTGTGCATCACGGTATGGATCATGACATACCAGTGCCCGCCCATCAGCTCCTTCGCCTGCATCGGCGTCAGCACCGCCGAGCCCCTGATCGGCCCGGCCGCCATCGGATGCGGCGGCGCCTTCGTCAGCCACACCTGCACCGGCCCGTTCTGCCCGGGCTTGCTGATCGGCCCGTGGAAATGCGCCATGATCACCTTGCTGCTGAGGTGGCTGTAGGTCACGTCCCACGTCACCCGGCGGGTCACCGTGTTGAACGTGCCGTGCATCATGCCGCTGCCGTGGGACATCGTCCCCGCCACCGGGTGCAGCGTCGCGGAAAGCCGCACGGTCTTCGCCTGCGCGATCCCGATCCCGCCGGCCAGCCCGGCGGCGAGCATCATCGCGGTCACGCCTCGCCTGTTCACCTTCACATCCGTCTCCTTGATGTCGTCGCGGCGCGATGCAGCCCCTCGCGCCAGGGGGATGTCCCGGCCGGGCCGGCGTCGCGCCGGGTCCCGGCCGTCAGTCCGCTCTGCCGCCCCCGAAGCCGCGGGCGGGTCTCAGGGCCGCGGCGTTACGATTTCGGGCTCCACAGCTCGCACCAGCCCTTCGGCGAGATGGCGCCGGCCACCGCCTTGCAGCGCCCGTCCTTGCCGGAACTGGAGGCCGGAATATACAGCGCGCAGCCGTCGCACTGGTGCCCGTCCTTCGGCTTGTCCTGATACTTCACCGCGGACTTGGCCATGCCGGCCGCCTCCGCCGTCTGGGTCGCCGCGATCCCGGCCACCGCGATCCCGGCGGAAATCCCCGCCGCCGTCTTCAGCAGCGCGCGCCGGCCGTTCGGTCTGGTCAATTCGGACATTGTTTCTTCTCCTGCCTGGCATGTCCCGTGGACAACACGGAACGAGAATGGGAACGAAGCCCGGATTGGCAAGCGCCCTCCGGGCCCGTCCACTCTAGATTGCCAAACATGGCATGAATCCGGCACGCACGAGATCGTGATCCCGCGCCGCCGCCGCCCGTCAGGGCAGCAGCACGGTGCTGCCGGTGGTCCGCCGCGCCTCCAGCGCCTCGTGCGCCGCCGCCGCCTCGGCGAGCGGGAAGGTCTGGTTGACGCGGATCTTCACCGCCCCGGCCTCGACCACCCCGAACAGGTCGTTCGCCACCGCGACGAGGTCGGAGCGCTTCGCCGTATAGGTCGCCAGCGTCGGCCGGGTCAGGAACAGGCTGCCCTTGGCCGCGAGAATGCCGACATCGACCGGCGGCACCGGCCCCGAGGCATTGCCGTAGCTCACCATCAGGCCGAGCGGCGCGAGCGAATCAAGGCTCGGCCCGAACGTGTCCTTGCCCACCGAATCATAGACCACCGGCACCATCGCGCCGTCGGTGAGCCGCTTCACCTCGGCGGCGAGATGCTCGTGCCCGACGATGACGTGATGCGCCCCGTGCGCGCGGGCGATATCCGCCTTCGCCTCGGTCGAGACGACGCCGATCACCGTGGCGCCGAGATGCCGCGCCCACTGGCAGAGAATGAGGCCGACGCCCCCGGCCGCGGCATGCACGAGAATGGTCTCCCCCGCCTGCACCCGGTAGGTCCGCCGCAGCAGGTATTGCGCGGTCATGCCCTGGAGCATCATCGCCGCCCCGGTCTGGAAGTCGATCCCGGCCGGCAGCTTCACCAGCCGGTCGGCGGCGATCACCCGCTCGGTGGCATAGGCGCCGACCGGCCCGCCGGCATAGGCGACGCGGTCGCCCGCCGCCACCTCGGTCACCCCCTCGCCCACCGCGACGACGACGCCCGCCCCCTCCATGCCGATGGTCGCCGGGAGATGCGGCACCTTGTAGAGGCCGGTGCGGAAATACACGTCGATGTAGTTCAGCCCCACCGCCTCGTGACGCACCAGCGCCTCGCCGCGGCCGGGCTCGGGCGTGGGCACGTCCTCCCAGCGCAACACTTCGGGCCCGCCATGGGCATGAATACGGATGGCCTTTGTCGTCATCTCTGTTTCTCCCGGAATGTCAGGCGCGGCGGCGCGCGCCGTCACTGAAAGCGGCGCCTTCGAGGGCGAGCAGCCGGCGCTTCATCGCCAGTCCCCAGCCTTCCTCGCTGCTGCCGCAATACCCGCCCAGCCCGTCCGCCGCGCGCACGCGGTGGCAGGGGATCAGGATCGGTATCGGATTGGCGCGGTTGGCGCCGCCGACCGCGCGGGCGCTGCCGCCGACATCGCGCGCCACCTCGCCATAGGTCCGCGTCTCGCCGCGCGGGATCGTGCGCAGATACGCCCACACGCGGCGCTGATACTCGGTGCCCGCCGGCGCCAGCGCCAGATCCTCGGCCAGCGGGCCGCCGTCGAAATAGCGCGCGAGCGCATCCGCCGCGCGGCGCAGCAGCGGCGTCGCCTCGTCCGCCGCCCCGCCGTCGCCGCCGAAGTCGATCGACACGATCGCCCCCGCCCGCTCATGCAGGACGAAACCGCCGAAAACCGGATGCTGCATTGATAATGAGGGCACTGGACTTTCCTCGGTTCAGGCTAGAGCCTCGCTTCCGGAAGTCAAGCCGACGTGATCGCCCGCCGTCCGCGACCGCTTCAGGCGGACGTCGCCGTCCGCCGGCGCCGCTCGTGCCAGGCGTCCATCAGCTTGAGCACCGCCGCCGCCGTCTCCTCGATCGAGCGGCGGGTGACGTTCACCGTCGGCCAGCCGCGCGCGCTACAGGTCCGCCGCGCCCAGAGCAGCTCCGCCTTCACCGCCTCCTCGTCGACATAGTCGCCGCTGTCCGGCCGGAACGCCCCCGCCGCCCCGCCGCCCTGGCCGAGCAGGGTGAGCCGGTGCCGGCGGATCTCGATCAGCGGCTCGGCGTCGATGAACAGGCCGACCACCGGGCAGGGCGGATCGTCCAGCACGCCCGGCAGCTCGATCCCCGGCACCATCGGCACGTTCGCCGCCTTGATGCCGCGATTGGCGAGGTAGAACGAGGTCGGCGTCTTCGACGAGCGCGAGACGCCGACCAGGATCACATCCGCCTCCGCCAGCCCGCGCAGCGCCTGGCCGTCATCGTGCGAGAGCACGAAATGCATCGCGTCGATCCGGCGGAAATAATCGGCATCCAGCACGTATTGCCGCCCCGGGGTCGGCCGCGTCGGCGTCCCCAGCTCCTCGGCCAGCAGGTCGAACACCGGGTCGAGCACGTGCAGGATGCGCAGGCCCAGCCGCTGGCAGGCCTCGTCCAGCTCGTGGCGCAGCGCCTGGTCGAGCAGGCTGCACAGCACCGGGCCGCGCTCCGCCTCGATCCCCTCCAGCACCCGGTGCAGCTGCAGCCGCGAGCGGATCAGGCTCCAGCGGTGCAGATGGATGTCCGATCCCTCGAACTGCACCGAGGCCGCCCGCGCCACCGCGTTCAGCGTGTCGCCGGTGGCGTCGGAAACCAGGTGGAGATTGAGCCGCTTGCCGTCCATGCATGGTCTCATAGCGTGGATAACTCGGGCCGCGAAACCGCCCGCGGTGGAAAGCGTGGATGAATTTCACACCGCGGCGAGCGGTGGATGAATTTCCCGGGCATCCCCCGCATATGTGGAAAAACCGGGGGTTTGATGCAGAATCAGCAGATTGCAGGCCGAGTTTTGCTGTGGAAAACTCTGTGCAGAAAAAACCGGATTGCGGGGTTCCCCAGAGTTCACAGCTAACACTACTCCCCCCGTCCTTTCCTATAAGACGAATTGAAGCTAGGCAGGTCGCATGACGGGACAACGCGCTGAAAAACCGGTTCTCAGGGTGCTCGGGGGAGAGGCGGTCTGGCCGCCGCCGGTCTGGCTGATGCGCCAGGCGGGCCGCTACCTGCCCGAGTATCGCAAGCTCAGGGAAAAGGCGGGCAACTTCATCGCCCTGTGCACCACCCCCCCGCTCGCGACGGAGGTGACGCTGCAACCCGTCCGCCGCTTCGGCATGGACGCGGCGATCCTGTTCAGCGACATCCTGATCCTGCCCTGGGCGCTGGGCCAGAAACTCCGCTTCGCCGAGGGCGAGGGCCCCCGCCTCGAACGGATCGACGGTCTCGCCGGCCTCGAGGCGCTCGATCCCGCCGCCCTGCGCCAGGGCACCGAGCCGGTGATGGAAACCGTCTCCCGCGTCCGCGCCGAACTGCCGCCGGAGACGACGCTGATCGGCTTCGCCGGCAGCCCCTTCACCGTCGCCTGCTACATGATCGACGGCCGCGGCGGCGATTTCCCGCTGACCCGCGAGGTCGCCTACGCCGATCCCGCCCTGCTCGCCGCGGTGATCGAAACCGTCACCACCGCGACGATCGACTACCTCTCCTGGCAGATCGAAGCCGGGGCCGACTGCGTGATGCTGTTCGATTCCTGGGCCGGGCTGCTGCCGCCCGATCTCTTCCGCGCCCATGTCATCCACCCCACGGCGCGCATCGTCGAACAGCTGCGCGTCCGCCATCCGGGCGTGAAGGTCATCGGCTTCCCGCGCCTCGGCGGGCTGATGACGCTGCCCTACATCGCCGATACCGGCGTCGACGCCGTCGGGATGGACACTTCGGTCGATCCCGTCGCCCTCGCCCGGCTCGCCCCGCGCCGCGTCGCCTTCCAGGGCAATCTCGACCCGCTGCTGCTGCGCGCCGGCGGCATCTCGCTCGGCCAGGCGGTGGAGCGGATCGCCCGCGGGCTCGAAGGCCATCCGCATATCTTCAATCTCGGCCACGGCATCGTGCCGGACACCCCGCCCGAGCACGTCGCCGCGGTGATCGAACGCCTCCGCTCGCTGGAACCCGGCGAGCTTGAGGAATCCGCCCTCGCCGCCACCTGAGCGCCATGAACGATTCCGAACCCGTCCTGCCCGTCCGCACCGCCATCGTCCTGTTCAACCTCGGCGGTCCGGACGGTCCGGACTCGATCAAGCCCTTCCGCGTCAACCTCTTCTCGGACCCGGCGATCATCCGCGCCCCGGTCTTCGTCCGCTTCTGGCTGGCCCGGCTGATCGCCCGCTCCGCCCAGAAAAAGGCCGAGGAGGGCTATGCGCTGATGGGCGGCAAATCCCCCCTGCTCGACCTCACCCGCCAGCAGGCGGACGCGCTGGAATCCGCCCTGCCCGGCGCGAAATGCTTCATCGCGATGCGCTACTGGCACCCTTTCGCGCGCGACGTCGCCCGCGAGGTGAAGGCGTGGAACCCCGAGCGCATCCTTCTGCTCCCGCTCTACCCGCAATTCTCCACCACCACGACCGGCAGCTCGCTCGCGGACTGGCACGATTCCGCCGCCCGCGCCGGCCTTGTCGCGCCGACCACCACGCTCTGCTGCTGGTATGACGATCCCGCCTTCGCCGCCGCCACCGCCGAGCCGGTCATCCGCACCTACGAAACGGCCCGCGCCGAACTCGGAGCCGGCGCGAAAATCCGCCTGCTCTTCTCCGCCCACGGCCTGCCGGAATCCATCGTCAAGGCCGGCGATCCCTACCAGGAGGAGGTCGAGGCCTGCACCGAGGCGGTGATGGCGGCGATCGAGCGCCGCCTCGGCCACCGGCCGGACCATCAGGTCTGCTACCAGTCCCGCGCCACGCCGCAGAAATGGCTCGAACCCTCGACCGAGCAGGCGATCGAACAGGCCGCGCGCGACAATACCGCCGTCGTCGTCATCCCCATCGCCTTCGTCTCCGAGCATATCGAGACGCTGGTCGAGCTCGACGTCGAATACCGCGAGGTGGCCGACCACCTGAAACTGCCCGGCTATTACCGGGCCCCGGCGCAGAACGACGACCCCGCCTTCATCGCCGCCCTGGCCGGCATCGCCCGCCGCGCCGTCGCCCACGGCCCGGGCCTCTGCTCGCATCGCGGCGGGCGGGCCTGCGATGCCCGCAACCGGGATTGCCCCTGGGCGCGCTATCGGGCAGTCGTGGCGGCATGAAACGCACTTTCGGCCTCGTCATCTTCGACTGCGACGGCGTCCTGATCGACAGCGAGCGCGTCTCCGCCGCGGTCATCGCCGAATCGATGACCGAGCTCGGCCTGCCGGTCACGCCGGAAGCGGCGATGGCCCGCTTCGTCGGCGTCTCGCTGCGCGCCATGCGCCCGATGATCGAGGCCGATCTCGGCCGTCCCCTGCCGCCTGACTGGAACGCGATGCTGGTCGCCCGCATCGTCGCCGCGATGGAGCGTCACGCCGAACCCATTCCCGGCGCGCGCGAGATCCTCGAGCATTTCGATGCCGTCGGCCAGCCCTGGCGCATCGCCTCCAACTCGGCCGATGTGGAGATGGACGCGAAATTCGGCCGCACCGGCTGGCTCGACCTCGTCGCCGGCCGCACCTTTTCCGCCCCGCGCCTGTTCCCCGAGGGCGGCCGCCCGAAACCCGCGCCGGACGTCTTCCTCGCCGCCGCGCGCTCGCTGCCCGCCGCCCCCGAAACCTGCCTCGTGATCGAGGACAGCGTCACCGGCATCGCCGGCGCCATCGCCGCCGGCATGACCTGCTACGGTTTTGCTCCGCACGGCAACGGCGAGCCTCTTCTCGCCGCCGGCGCCGAACGGGTCATAAGCGGCCACCACGAACTGCGCGACCTCGTCGCCCTCGCCGCCGCGATCGGAGCAAAAGCATGACCATCGCCGCCCTCGCGCCGTTCTACCGCTGGGAACTCGCCTTCCACGTGATGTCGGTCATCGCCTGGATGGCGGCGCTGTTCTACCTGCCGCGCCTCTATGTCTATCACTGCCAGCTCGCCCCCGGCTCGGCCGAATCCGCCCGCTTCAAGGTGATGGAACGCCGCCTGCTCAAGCAGATCGCCACCCCGGCGATGATCTCGTCCTGGACCTTCGGCATCCTGCTCATCCTCACCCCCGGCGCCATCTCCTGGTCGGCCGGCTGGTGGTGGACGAAATTCATCTCCGTCATCCTGATGAGCGGCTTCCACGGCGCGCTCTCCAAATGGCGGAAGAACTTCCTCAACGACGCCAACACGAAGCCCGAGCGCTTCTACCGCATCGCCAACGAGGTCCCGACCATCCTGATGATCGTGATCGTCATCATGGTCTTCGTGAAGCCCTGAGCCGGCGCAGGTTCCACATCACCGCCACATTCCGGTCATCGAAACACCGGTTTTCGCGCGTCATATCTCCCCGATCCGCAAGGATGGAGGAAGAGACATGAAACAATCCGCCCTCAGGGCCGTCGTTCTGGCCCTCGCGCTGACCGGTCTCGCCACCGCGCTCGCCGGCTGCGTCTACTACCCCTATGGCGGCCCCGGCTATTACGGCGGCGGCTACTATCACGGCGGCTGGCATCACGACGACGACGACCGCTGATGAACTGAGCCCGTCCCGGGCCTGATCATGGCAGGCATCCCGCCTGCCGCAAGGTGGCCGCCTTGCGGCCCGTCGTGTCCCTCATATACAACCGACCGGATGGCGCCCCAGGGCGCCGCCGGAACACGACAAAAGGGGGATAACGATGACCGAAAGCGCACCGCTCGACGAGGCAATCCGCACGGCCCTGCTTTCGGTCTCGACCGCGACTCTCACCACCGTGCTGCTCAAGAAGGGCCTGCGCAATGTCTGGCTGCGCGGCACGGCGCCGCTCGCCGCCGGCCAGGGCCGCAAGGTCGGCCGCGCCTTCACGCTGCGCTTCGTCCCCGCCCGCGAGGATCTCGCCACCCCCGCCTCCTGGGCCTCGCCCATCTCCACCCGCGCCGCGATCGAGGCGATGCCGGAAGGCTGCATCGCCGTCGCGGATGCGATGGGCATCACCGATGCCGGCATTTTCGGCGACATTCTCTGCGCCCGCATGGGCAAGCGCGGCGTCGCCGGCCTCGTCACCGACGGGGTGATGCGCGACCTCGCCGGCGTGCTCGGCACCGGCCTGCCGGTCTGGTGCCGCGGCGCCGCCGCCCCGCCCTCGGTCGCCGGCCTCACCTTCGTCGCCTGGCAGCAGCCCATCGCCTGCGGCGGCGTCGCCGTCTTCCCGAACGACGTGATCGTGGTCGATGACGACGGCGCCGTGGTCATTCCCCAGGCCCTGCTCGACGAGGTGGTGCCCGAGGCGATCGAGCAGGAGGCGCTGGAAGCCTGGATCATGACCGAGATCGACCGCGGCGTGCCGCTCCCCGGCCTCTACCCCGCCAACGCCGAAACCAAAGCCCGCTACGAAGCCTTCCGCGCCAGCCGGAAGGCCTGACCGTGTCGGGCTTGCGCAAGGGCCTGACCAGCTACGGCGATGCCGGCTTCTCGCTTTTTCTCCGCAAGGCCTTCATCAAGGCGATGGGCTATTCCGACGATGCGCTGGACCGCCCCATCATCGGCATCACCAACACCGGCAGCGACTACAACCCCTGCCACGGCAACAGCCCCGACCTGATCGAGGCCGCCAAGCGCGGCGTCATGCTCGCCGGCGGCCTGCCGATGGTCTTCCCCACCATCTCCATCGGCGAGAGCTTCGCGCACCCCACCTCGATGTTCCTGCGCAACCTGATGGCGATGGACACCGAGGAAATGATCCGCGCCCAGCCGATGGACGCCGTCATCGTCATCGGCGGCTGCGACAAGACGCTCCCCGCCCAGCTCATGGGGGCGATCAGCACCAACCTGCCCACCATCGTCGTCCCCACCGGCCCGATGGTCGTCGGCCACCACAAGGGCGAGGTGCTCGGCGCCTGCACCGATTGCCGCCGCCTCTGGGGAATGCACCGCGCCGGGCAGATCGACGCCGCCGAAATCGAGACCATCAGCGGCCGCCTCGCCCCCTCGGTCGGCACCTGCATGGTGATGGGCACCGCCAGCACCATGGCCTGCGTGATCGAGGCGCTCGGTTTCTCGCTCCCCATGAGTGCCACAATCCCCGCCGTCCATGCCGAGCGCCGCCGCATCGCCGAGGCCAGCGGCAAACGCATCGTCGACCTGGCGAAAGCCGGCGCGCCCCGCCCGCGCGACCTCATCACGCCCGCCGCCTTGCGCAACGCCCTCACCGTCCTGCAAGCCATCGGCGGCTCGACCAACGGCATCATCCATCTCACCGCCATGGCCGGCCGCGCCGGAACACGAATCGAACTCGAAACGGTGGACGAGATCGGCCGCAACGTCCCCGTCCTGGTCGACCTGAAACCCTCCGGCGATCACTACATGGAGCATTTCCACCATGCCGGCGGCGTCCCCCGCCTGCTGCGCGAACTTTCGCGCCATCTCGATCCTGCGTCCCCCACCGTCAGCGGCCGGACCATCGGCGAGATCGCCGAAGCCGCCGAGATCGTCCCCGGCCAGACCGTCATCCGCGGCGCGGACAAGCCGCTGAAATCCACCGGCGCCCTCGCCGTGCTGCGCGGCAATCTCTGCCCGCGCGGCGCCGTCATCAAGCAATCCGCCGCCTCGCCGCATCTGCTGAGCCACACCGGCCCGGCCCTCGTGTTTGAAAATGTCGAGGACATGGCGGCGAGGATCGATTCCGACGAGCTGGACGTCACACCCGAGACCGTCCTCGTCCTGCGCAATACCGGTCCCATCGGCGCGCCCGGCATGCCGGAGGCCGGCTACCTGCCCATCCCGCGCAAGCTCGCCCGCGCCGGCGTGAAGGACATGGTGCGGATCTCGGATGCGCGGATGAGCGGCACCGCCTTCGGCACCATCGTGCTGCACATCGCCCCGGAATCGGCGGCCGGCGGCCCGCTCGCCCTGGTCCGCACCGGCGATCCGATCCGGCTCGACGTCGCGGCGCGAACGCTCGACCTGCTGATCGACGATGCCGAATGGCAACGCCGCGCCGCCGAACTCGCCGCGACGCCAAGGCGCCCGCCGCCCGCGCGCGGCTACGCCCGCCTTTTCGAAACCACCGTGTTGCAGGCCGACGAAGGCTGCGATTTCGATTTCCTGCAGGGAGGCCCACAAGAATGAGCGACCGCCCGAAACTTCTGTTCCTCGGCAGCCTGATGCCGGTCATCGAGGACTCCCTCGAAGCCGGTTTCGAAATCCTCCGTGACGACGGCACCAATCTCGACGCGCTGATCGAGCGTCACGGCGCCGAAATCCGCGGCATCGTCACGCGCGGCCGCCGCCCGACCGACGCCGCGCTGATCGCCCGCCTGCCCGCCCTCGAACTGATCGCCAATTTCGGCGTCGGCTACGACACGGTCGATGCCGTGGCCGCCGCCAAACACGGCGTTATCGTCACCAACACGCCGGACGTGCTGAACGACGAGATGGGCGATTTCACCGTCGGCCTGCTGCTCGCCACCATCCGCACCCTGCCCGCGGCCGAGCGTTTCCTGCGCGCGGGAAAATGGCTGCACGACGCCTTCCCCCTCGGCAACAGCCTGCGCGGCCGGCGCATCGGCATCGCCGGCATGGGCCGCATCGGCCAGGTCATCGCCCGACGCCTCTCCGGCTTCGACCTGCCGATCTCCTATCATTCCCGAAACAGGGTTCCCCATCTCGATTATCCGCATTTTCCCTCGCTCGTCGAACTTGCCGCCAATGTCGACGTGCTCATCGTCGTGCTCCCCGGCGGCCCGGCGACGCGCCATGCGGTGAACGCCGAGGTGCTCGCGGCGCTTGGTCCCGACGGCGTCCTGATCAACGTCGCGCGCGGCACGGTCGTCGATGAAGCCGCGTTGATCGACGCACTCGGCAGCCGGAAAATCCTCGCCGCCGGCCTCGATGTTTTCGAAGACGAGCCGCGCGTGCCGGCAGCCCTTCTCGCCTGCGACAACGCCGTGCTGGTCCCCCATGTCGGCACCGCCACGCATCACACGCGTGGCCTGATGGCGGATCTGCTGATCCGCAATGTCCGTGCGTGGTTCGGCGGTGAGGGGCCGATCACGCCTGTCGCCGAGACACCGGCGCCCGGGCGCCGCGCGCCACAAACAGATAGTTCGATATCAAAACAATGAAGCTCGATCATACCGCACGCGGCGTCTTCCCCATCGCCCCCACACCCTTCCTGCCCGACGGCGCGGTCGACACGAAGTCGATCGACACCATGTGCGATTTCTATTTTTCCGCCGGCGCCACCGGCCTGACCATTCTCGGCATCATGGGCGAGGCCCCCAAGCTCGACGCTGACGAGGCGTTAGCCATCTCCCGCCAGGTCATCGGGCGGTGCGAAATTCCCGTCATCGTCGGCGTCTCCGCCCCCGGTTTCGCCGCCATGCGCAACCTTGCCCGCGCGGTGATGGATGCGGGCGCCGCCGGCGTCATGATCGCCCCACCGCCCTCACTGCGCACCGACGACCAGATCGTGACGTATTACCACAACGCGATCGAGGCGATCGGCGGCGAAATCCCGTTCGTGATCCAGGACTACCCGCTCACCCTCTCGGTGATCATGACGCCCGCCGTCATCCGCCGCATCGTCATGGACCTGCCCTCCTGCGTCATGCTCAAGCACGAGGACTGGCCGGGGCTTGAAAAGATCTCCGCGCTGCGCGCCTTCCAGCGCGAGGGCAGCCTGCGCCCGCTTTCGATTCTCACAGGCAATGGCGGGCTCTTTCTCGATTTCGAAATGGAGCGCGGCGCCGACGGCGCGATGACCGGCTACTGCTTCCCCGACATGCTGGCCGATGTCGTCCGCCTCTCGAACGACGGCAAGCGCGACGAGGCGCACGACCTGTTCGACGCCCACCTCCCGCTGATCCGCTACGAACAGCAGCAGGGCGTCGGCCTCGCCACGCGGAAATACGTGCTGCGGAAGCGCGGCGCCATCGCGCACGATGCCCAGCGCGCCCCCGCCGGCAAGCTCACCGAAACCGCCCGCGCCGAAATCGATTTTCTGCTCCGCCGCCTCGCGAAGCACGACCCCCGCGCCCATTTCTGAAGGACACCGCAAGTGAAAAACCGTTTCGAAGGCAAGACGGCGGTTATCACCGGCGGCGCCGCCGGCATCGGCCTCGCCGCCGCCACGCGCATCATCGCCGAGGGCGGCAACGCGGTATTGTGGGATCGCAGCCGTGACGCGATCGTCGCCGCGGCCCGCGAACTCGGCCCCGCCTGCTCCGGCGAGGCGCTCGACGTCACCGATTTCGCCGCGCTCGAACACGCCGCCGCCGAGGCGGTGCGCGACCATGGCGCGATCGACATCCTCATCGCCGGCGCCGGCATCACCGGCCCCAACACCACCACCTGGGACTATCCGGTCGATGCCTGGCGCCAGGTGATCGAGGTCAACCTCACCGGCGTCTTTCTCACCTGCAAGGCGGTGGTGCCGCACATGCGCGCGCGCAACGCCGGGCGCATCGTGAACATCGCCTCCGTCGCCGGCAAGGAAGGCAACCCCAACGCCTCGGCCTACAGCGCGTCGAAGGCCGGCGTCATCGGCCTCACCAAGTCGCTCGGCAAGGAACTCGCCACCACGCCGATCACGGTGAACTGCATCACCCCCGCCGCCGTCCGCACCGCGATCTTCGAGCAGATGAGCCAGCAGCACATCGACTACATGCTCTCGAAAATCCCGATGAACCGCTTCGGCACGGTCGACGAAATCGCGGCGCTGATCTGCTTCCTCGCCTCCGACGAAGCCTCCTTCAGCACCGGCGCGGTGTTCGACATCTCCGGCGGCCGCGCCACCTACTGACGCGCCGTTATTTCACCGGCGGCGTCCAGCGCAGCAGCAGCAGCGCGTTCGTCACCACGCTCACGCTCGATGCCGCCATCGCCGCCCCCGCCACCATCGGGCTCAGGAACCCGATCGCGGCCAGCGGAATCCCGATCACGTTATAGGCGAAGGCCCAGAACAGCCCCTGGCGGATCTTGCGCATCGTCGCCCGCGCCACATCCAGCGCCGCCGCCACCAGCGCAGGGTCGCCGCGCATCAGCGTGATCCCCGCGGTGTGCATCGCGACATCCGATCCGCTCGCCATCGCCATGCCGATATCCGCCGCGGCGAGCGAGGGCGCGTCGTTCACCCCGTCGCCGACCATGGCGACCACGCGGCCCTCCCGCCGCAGCGCCGCCACCGTCGCGGCCTTGCCCTCCGGCAACTGCCCGGCGATCACCTCGTCGATGCCGACGGCCCTCGCCGCCGCCGCCGCACTGCCCGCATTGTCGCCGGTCAGCAGCACCACGCGCCGCCCCTGCGCCCGCAGCGCCGCCACCGCCTCGCGCGCGCCACGCTTCGGCGCATCCCCGAACGCGACCAGCCCGAGCACCCGCCCCTCGCCGATCACCCAGGACACGCTGCGCCCCTCTTCCTCCAGCGCCGTCGCCCGCTCCGCCAGCGCCCCCGGCTCGGCGCCCTGCTCCTCCAGCAACCGCGAACTGCCGATCAGGATTCCGATCCCCCCGACCGTTCCGCTCACGCCCCGCCCGGGCAGCGCCGTCACCCCGCTCGCCGGCCGCGCCGCGATCCCGTCCGCCGCCGCCCGCGCGCACACCGCGCGCGCCAGCGGATGCTCGCTGCCCGCCTGCACCCCCGCCATCACCGCGAGCAGCTCCGCCTCCGAAACCCCCTCGGCCGGCGCCACCGCCACGACCGAGGGTTTCCCCTCCGTCAGCGTGCCCGTCTTGTCGAACACCACGGTATCGACCCGCTCCGCCGCCTCCAGCGCCTCGGCGTCCTTCACCAGGATGCCGTGCCGCGCCGCGACACCGGTTCCCGCCATCACCGCGGTCGGCGTCGCCAGGCCCAGCGCGCAGGGGCAGGCGATCACCAGCACCGCCACCGCGTTCAGGATCGCCGCCGAAACCGTCGCCCCCGCCAGCAGCCATCCCGCCAGCGTCACCGCCGCCACCGCCACCACCGCCGGCACGAACACCGCCGCCACCCGGTCCACCAGCCGTTGGATCGGCGCCTTCTCCGCCTGCGCGGTCTCGACCAGGCGGATGATCTTCGCGAGCGTGGTTTCCGCCCCCACCGCCTCGGTGCGGACGAGCAGAACCCCCTCGCCGTTGATCGCCCCGCCCGGCACGCGCCCGCCCGCCGCCTTCGGCACCGGCAGGCTTTCCCCCGTCAGCATCGAGAGATCGACGGCGGACTCCCCCGCCTCGATCGTCCCGTCCACCGGAATCCGCCCGCCCGGCCGCACCACCACGAGGTCGCCCGTCCGCACCTGGCCGATCGGCACCTCCCGCTCGGCGCCATCCGCCCCGCGCACCAGCGCCGTGGTCGGCCGCAGCGCCTCCAGCGCCTTCAGCGCCGCCCCGGTCTGCCGCCGCGCCCGCGCCTCCAGCCACTTGCCGAACAGGATCAGCGTCGTCACCGTCGCCGCCGAATCGAAATACAGCGGCGGCGCGCCCCGCCCCGTCACCCAGGCCTCGGCCAGCAGCACCGCGCTCAGCCCGTAGGCGGCGCTGGTGCCGAGGGCGACCAGCAGGTCCATGTTCCCCGAGAACGCCCGCGCCGCCGCCCATCCCGCCCGATAGAACCGCGCGCCCAGCCAGAACTGCACCGGTGTGGCCAGCAACAGCTCGGCCCATCCCGGCAACATGAAGCGCGATCCCGCCATGTGCAGCGCCATGGCGCCGACCAGCGGCACGGTCAGCGCGGCGGCGACGATCACGTGCCGCAACTCCCGCTGGCCTTCCGCCGCCCGCCGCGCCTCCTCGCCGGCGGCCGCCTCCGGCGCGTCCGCCACCGCGCGCGCCTCGTATCCCGCCTTGCCGATCGCCGCGATCACCGCCGCCGCGTCGAACCCGTGGCCGGAGATCCGCGCCCGCTCGTTGGCGAGGTTGACCGACGCCGCCGCCACCCCCGGCACCTTCCGCGCCGCCCGCTCCACCCGCGCCACGCACGAGGCGCAGGTCATCCCGCCGACCGAAAGGTCGATCACCGTGTCCGCCGCGCTGTCCTGGCGCGTCGCCGCGCCGCTGATCTGGTCCATGGCAAGCTCCTTCGCCGCAGCATATGGGTTTGCCATCGTGGGAAGGTCAAACCCGCGCCCCCCGCGCCGCGCATCCCTGCCCCCATCCGCCGGCCTTGACCTTTCCCCATGGGCAATCGCCATTTGCATCATGCATCGCATGAAAAGGAGCGAACCATGATCGAGCTCAATGTAGAGGGCATGACCTGCCAGCATTGCGTCCGCGCCGTCACCGAGGCGGTGCGCACCGTCCATCCCGGCGCCGAGGTCGCGGTCGATCTCGAAACCGGCAAGGTGCGGATTCCCGCCGCCGCGGCGCAGGAGCAGCCCGCCCTTGTCGCCGCGATCGAGGAAGAGGGCTACAAGGTGACATCGTCACCCTGAACCCGGAGCCCGGCGCTTGCCCGTCCGTCACCTTCTTCTCGTCGGCGCCGGCCATGCCAGCATCGAGGTGCTGCGCAGCTTCGCGCTGGCGCCGGTGGCCGGGCTGCGGCTGACCGTGCTCACGCCTTCGCCCGCGCTCCGGTATTCGGGAATGCTGCCCGGCATCGTCGCCGGCCATGCCGATCCGGCGGCGGGGACGATCGACACGGCCGGCCTCGCCCGCGCCGCCGGCGCCGCCCTCTGCGTCGACCGCGCGAGCTTCGTCGATGCCGGCCGCCGCCGCGTCTTCCGCGATGGCGGCGATCCGGTCGATTACGACCTGCTGGTGCTCGATGTCGGCGCCCCGCCGGCCACGCCCGACGCGCCGCAGGCGCTGCCCGTCCGCCCGGCGGACGAGCTGCTCGCCCGCCTCGCCCCGCTCGACGAGGCGGCCGCGCGCCCCGCGCCGTTCCGCATCGCCGTGGTCGGCGGCGGCGCGGCGGGGGTGGAACTGGTCTTCGCGCTCGAAACCCGGCTGCGCGCCCGCCGCGCCGAAGCCGGCGCCGACCCGGCGACGCTGTCCTTCGTGCTGCTGCCCGGCCCGTTCGGCCTGCTGCCGACCCTGCCCGCCGGCGTCGCCCGCCAGGTCCGCGCCCTGTTCGCCGCCCGCGGCATCGAGGTCGGCCCGTCCGGCCTCGCCGGCGCGCCGAAGGACGGCGCGATCCCGCTCGATGACGGCTCGCGGATCGAAGCCGACGTCTCGCTCTGGGCCAGCGGCGCCGCCGCCCCGTCCTGGCTGCGCGGCGGCGGCCTCGCCACCGACGCGAAGGGCTTCGTCGCCGTCGCCCCCACGCTGCGCTCCATCTCGCACGAGAATGTCTTCGCCGCCGGCGACATCGCCGGGTTCGGCGGCATGAAGGTGCCGAAATCCGGGCTTTACGCGGTCCGCCAGGGCCCGGTCCTGGCGGAGAATCTCCGCCGCCATGTCGATGGCCGGCCGCTCCGCCCGTTCCGCCCGCAGCGCGCCGCCCTCTACCTGCTCGCCACCGGGCCGGACCACGCGATCGGCACCCGCAACGGCATCGTCTTTTCCGGCGCCTGGGTCCGCCGCTGGAAGGACCGGATCGACCGCCGCTTCATCGCCCGCTTTTCCACGCCCTGACCGGCTTTCCGCGCCCCCGCCCGCCATTCCGCCCCTTGCTCCGCCGCCCGATCCGCGCCAGAGACGTCGCGGTCCAGGAACATCGCAAGGAGGCGGAAAGCCAGACATGAGCGAAACGGTTCACGACATCCTGCGCGCCCATGCAGGCGCCCGCGCCATCGCCGCGCCCGGCCGCGCGCCGCTGTCCGGCCCCGCCCTCGCCGCGCTGGCGGAGGAGGTGCGCGCCGCCCTGAACGCCCGCGGCATCGGCCGCGGCGACCGTGTGGCCATCGTCCTGCCCAACGGCCCCGCCGCCGCCACCGCCTTCGCCGCCATCGCCGCGATGTGCTGCGCCGCCCCGCTCAACCCCGCCTACAAGGACCAGGAATTCGAATT
>NZ_JFHO01000066.1:0-12809 GCF_000724705.2 Acidiphilium sp. JA12-A1 | reverse complement strand
AGCGCTGGTCGCTGGATTTCGTCTCCGACGCCCTGACATGCGGGCGCAGGTTTCGGATCTTCGCCGTCGTGGACGATTTCAGCCGCGAATGCGTTCGCTTGATCGCCGACACGTCAATTTCGGGCGCCCGGGTGGCACGCGAGTTGGATATGGCGATCACTGAGCGCGGGGCGCGCCCGCTCATGGTGGTCAGCGACAACGGCACTGAGCTCACCAGCATGTCGATCCTGCGCTGGTCGAAAGAGCGGAACGTGGAATGGCATTACATCGCGCCCGGCAAGCCCCAGCAAAACGGGTTCGTCGAGAGCTTCAACGCCCGGCTCCGGGACGAGTGTCTGAACGAGACCTTGTTCACGAGCCTGCCTCAAGCGAGGTCCGTGCTGGCCGCCTGGCGTCACGACTATAATCATCACCGCCCCCATTCGAGCCTGGGCAACAAAACCCCGGCAGAGGTGGCGGGAAAAATCAGCGGCGCGCCGGGTTGGGGGTTAACCCCCAACCCGGCTGTTGCACCTACGCCCAATCGTGGGCATCACTCGAGGATGAGACTCTACTCCTGAATGGCGGGAACTTAGGGCTCAGACCAGCCGACCCGTCGGCTCCGCACCCATCCTGGTCAGTGTGGCGCCCTTCGGCATGGTCCGAAAGCCGAAATAAGAGACCTGTGCGCGGATAGGCGTAGACAGCGGTTCGGGTTGCTGATTCTCTGTTGCCGTTCGGAGATGGAGAGGTTCAGTGGTGCGACGTCGGATTGGCCAAGAGCTGCTTGCCATGGCGGGACCAGAACGCGACGCGTCTTCGCTCGACGCGCCGTCAGAACTTATTGATTGGCAGCCGATCTCTGATCTGCTTGGGCCGCTCCATCCGGTAAGGAAAGGTGAACCCGGTTGGCCGCCACTGGCAATCGTCAAGGCACTGCGCCTGGCGATGTGGCACGACCTGTCCGACGTCAAACTCGCCGAAGCTCTCGATGACCGCGCTTCGTTCCGCTGGTTCTGCGGCTTTGTGCGGTTGGAGACGACGCCCGAGCGGACAGCTTTCGTGCGCTTTCGCCGCCTGCTGGTGGCACGCCGGCTCGATGGTGGATTGTTCGAGGCCATCACTGCGCAGCTGAAAGCGAAGGCGATCACAGTGAAGACCGGCACCCTGGTCAATACGACGATCATTGCTTCTGCAAATAAGGACGATGGCGAAGGACGCTGGGTCAAGCATAAGAGATGACCCGCCATCCACGGCTTCAAAGCCCAGGTCGGCGCTGATGCCAGCACGGCGCTGGTCGAGAAAGTCTCGGTGACGCTGGCGAACGTCAATGACGGCCGAGCCGGCGAAAGCGGCGGGCCCAAAAACCATCCCTCTGTACGGCGAAAGCCAGTATCCCGTATCTCAGGAGGCCGGATCATCCGACGCATGGCGGCCGATCAGGGAGCGCAGCTCGCGGTCGATTTCAAGCAGTCGCGGATCGTAGCCGTCACGCGGGCGCGGTAGGGTTACTGGAATTGACTGGACGACGCGCGAGGGGCGCGGCGAGAAGACGATGATCCGGTCGGCGAGCCGGATCGCCTCGCGCACATCGTGGGTGACGAAGACAAACGTTGTGTTCTGCTCCCCGGCGATCCGTGAAAGGTCGGCGATCAGCCGGTCTCGCGTCTGCGCGTCAAGGGCGGCGAAGGGCTCGTCCATCAGCATGAACTCGGGTTCGGTGGCAAGCGTGCGGGCGATCGCGATGCGCTGCTTCATGCCGCCGGACAGCGTGCTCGGGTAGGCGTTCTCGAAGCCGGCCAGCCCGAGATGCTGGACGTAATGCTCGGCCCGGGCGCGGATTTCGGCACGGTCGAAGCGGCGCATCATCTCGAGGCCGAACATGATGTTGCCGAGCACGGTGCGCCATGGAAACAGCACAAAGTCCTGGAAGACGATGCCTCGGTCCGGTCCCGGTCCCGCAACCGGCTTGCCGTGCAGCATCAACTCGCCGCCGCTAACCTTCTCGAAGCCGCCGATCATGTATAGCGTGGTTGACTTGCCGCAGCCGCTCGGGCCGAGCAGCACGGTGAACTCGCCGCGGCGGATCTGGAACGAGACGTCCTCGACGGCGACGACCGGTGGGTTGCCGTCCTGCGGAGTGAAGACCTTGTGGAGATTGCGGGCCTCGACGACAATCGGGCCTGCGGCGAGGCCGGTTTCTTGAACCGGTGTGACGCTTCCGTCCATCGTGCCGAGTCCTCCTTCGGTTTCGTGCGTCCTGGCGTTCATACGACCAGCCCCCAACGCTTAAGTGTGCGGCGTTCGAGCTGTGGGAACAGTATCTTCTCGATAGTGAGCCCGAGGAGCGCGATCAGGATAACGCCGGCATACATCGTTGCCACGTCAAAGAACTGACGGGCCGCGAAGATGGTGACACCAAGCCCTTCACCGTGCTGCGTGATGATCTCGGCGGCGATCACTGCACGCCAAGCATAGCCCATTCCGACGCGCAGCGCCGGCAGCATCTGCACCAGCGCGCTCGGTACAATGATGTGGCAGACGGTCGACCAACGGGTGGCGCCGTAGGAGCGTGCGACCCAGAGCTGACGGGCGGCGACCGAGCGGGCCCCCTGCAGCGCCCCGAGATAGAGCGGAATCCAGGCGGAAAAGATGACCGTGCAGACGATCACCGCCTGGCCCACGCCGAGCCAGAGCGAGAGCACGGGGATCGTCACGATCCCGGGCAGCGGGATCCAGAGTGCCACCAGTGGATTGAGCGCGGCGGCAATGTCGTCGTTCCTTCCGGCGAGCAGACCCAGCGCCGAGGCGGCAAGGAGCGCGATCGCAAAGCCGAGGATGAGGCGGCCGAGTGTAGCGGCCGTGGCGATCGCGAGGATGTGGTGCGGCCCAAGGAAGCCTTTCCAGAGGCTGTGCGCGATCGCGGTCGGGCTCGGGACCGCTGGGTTGTGGACGAGGCCGAACCCGACGAGCATCTGCCAGATTGCGAGCAGTGCAATCAGGATCAGCGGGTTGGAATGGCGCCGGACGAAGCCGGCGAGGCGGCCGCGGCGGGGCGGTTCGCAGGCGGTACCGCGAGCGTGGGCCGGCTGCATCACTGACTGCCTCCCGAGGCAATTACGCCCCAGCGGATCGCCGTGCGACGTTCGGCATGGCGGAACAGGGCTTCGATGCCGAAGCCCAGCAGCGCGATCACGACCATGTAGAGATAGATCGTGCGGGTGTCGAAGAACTGGGCGGCCTGGAAGATGGAGTAACCGAGGCCACCGGACAACGCGGTCAGGCTTTCGGTCGCGATCAGGGAGCGCCAAGCATAGCCCATGCCCATGCGCAGTCCGGCGATCAAGGGTACGGCGATCCCGGGCAGTAGGATGTGGCGGAAGACGTCGACTGGGCGGGAGCCGAAGGAACGGGCGGTCCAGTAGTAGCGCCTGTCGACCAGCTTCACGCCCTCATGGACGTAGACCGCGATAGGCACAAAGGCGGTGAAGATCACGACCGTTACGTCGGTCGCGTTGCCGATGCCGGTGATCAGCATGAGGATCGGCACGATGGCGATAGCCGGTACGGCCATTAGTACGGCGAAGACTGGCTGGAGCAGCTTGCCGGCCGGCGGCCACATGGCCGAGATTACGCCGAGCGGCACGGCAAGAGCGACGGCGCAGGCGAAGCCGCCGAGCAGGCGGACCATAGTCAGGGTGATGTCGTGTTCGAGCTGGAACGGCACCGCGCCGCCCTGCCCGGCGAGCACGACGGCCTGGCGGGCAAGCGTGACCGGCCCGGGCAGCAGCACGGTGGGCACGACGCCGAGACTGGACATGGTCTGCCAGAGGAGAAGGACCGTCCCAACCGAGGCGGCACCAATGCAGATGTTGCGCGAGGGACGCCACCGTCCCCTGGCATGCCCCGCCATGCTGGCTGCACCGGACATGGTTCAGTGCTTTTCCTTGGCCTTGGCCATAGTGAAGGCGAGGCGCAGCGGCTCGGGGTCGATCAGCTTGCCGAAATCGGGAACTTTCGCGATCTTGTGTTCCCTGACCATGAAATCGCCGACCCTTTCAAGTGCCGCGATATCGGCCTTCGTGATGTGCATGTCGAAGGTCATATGATTGAAGGCGCGAGTGAAGGCGGCGGGGCTGACCGAGGCGCCGCTCTCGCCGGCGACCTTCGCGGCGAGCTTGCCGGCACCGGTCGGGTCCGTCTTGATGAAGCGATACATGTCGATCATCGAGGCGAGGACCCGCACCACGGCGTCGCGATGTTTCTCCACGAAGGCCTTTCGCGCGATGAGGAGCGACGGATCGGAACTGACCTCGCCGAAGCTCTGGATGACCTTGGCAATGCCCTTGGTCACCAGGATCGAGGGAGTTGGCTCCCAGACCAAAGCGGCGTCGATCTGGCCCGAAGCGAGGGCTGACCCCATGTCCCCGGGTTTCATGTTGACGATGAGGAAGTCGCTGTTCTTCCAGCCCTTCTCCTTAAGATAGAGCTCGAAGATGATATAGGCTCCAGAACCGACCGGCATGGCGATGCGCTTGCCCTTGAGGTCGGCGAGCGACTTGTAGGACGCGCCGGGCTTCACCATCAGCTCATGGCGCTGGCCGCCGGAATGGGTGGCGGCGACGATGACGAGTGCGCCGGATGCGTGACCGAAAGCGCTAAGTGCGGGACCCGATCCGCTGTCGGCTAGATCGGAACGGCCGGAGAGCAATGCCTGCATCGATTGTACCCCCGAGGGCGAGACGGTCCCGGCCACATGCACACCGTAGGGTTCTGCCCAGTTCCTGGCGCGGTAGACGAAATCTTCCGGCACGCGCTGCATCGCGTAGTGAACCGTGGGCAGGCCCGCGCGGGCGAGACGCGGCAGTATCACGACCGCCGGCGCGGCGACGGCGATCGTCATGGATTTCCGTCGGGAAAGAAGCTGGGTCATGGGACGTTTCCTTGTTCTGGCTTCTGGTGATCCTGTTTCGGATGCGATGCACGGGTTCCTACTGGGCGGCGGAACGGCGTCCTTCCCGCGCGGCGAGGATGTGCCGGGCGGCGGATTCACCGGCCTGGCGGCCGAACACGGCGCCGGAGGTGAGACCCGAGCCGCCAGGGTAGTTGAAAGCGAACAGGCCGCCGACCAGTTCGCCCGCCGCGAACAGGCCGGGGATTGGCGCGCCCGCGACATTCTCGACCATCGCTTCGGTGTTCACCTTCAGCCCGCCGAAGGTGAAGGTGATGCCGCAGGTGACGGCGTAGGCGACGAAAGGCGGTTCGGCGATCGTGTTGGCCCAGTTCGATTTCGGCACGGCGAGGCCGGCGGTTCCGCGTCCGTCCTTGACGTTCGGATCGAATGTTATGTCCTCGCGCACGGCTTCGTTGAAGGTGGCAACCGTGCGCAGGAAGCCTTCGGCGTTGACCCCCTCCATGCCGGCGGCAAGTTCCTCGAGCGTATCGCCCCTGGCCTTGGTGACCTCGCGGATCCGGTATTCGTCGCGCAGCAGGTGGGAAACCTTCGCGTCGAACACCTGCCAGGCGAACATGCCCGGCTGCATCAGGATCTCGCGGCCGTATTTCGCGTAGGTGTAGTTACGGAAGTCGGCCCCCTCGTCGAGGAAGCGCTCGCCGCGAGCGTTCACCATGATGCCGAATGGGTAGGAGTGTTTCTGGAACTGGTCGCCGATCGCAAGGTCGCCGAAGGCGGGGGCGTTCAGGTCCCAGCCGACCGCGTGGCAGCCGGACCAGTGGCCGGCGGGCATCGCCCCGATCGCGAGGGCGCTGCTGATCCCCTCGCCGTTATTGAAGCGCGTGCCGCGGACTTTCGCGAGGTCCCAGTCCGGGCCGAGATAGCGCGCCCGCATTTCGGCGTTCGATTCGAAGCCGCCACAGGCGAGGATGACGGCGCGGGTGCGGATGGTGCGGCGCCGTCCACCATGTTCGATGCGGACGCCGCAGATACCCTCATCATCGGTCTCGAGCCCGACCATCCGGGTCTCGTAGGCGATGCGGATGCCTGCGCGGCCAGCCGCCGCATACAGCATGTCAATGAGGCCGGGACCGCCGCCGACCACCTCGCAGGCGACGCCGCCCCAGAAGCGGAACTTGCCGTTCACCTTGAAGGCCTGGCGGCCAAGGCTGGGCTGGAAGCGGATGCCCTGCCGGCGCATCCAGGCCAGGGTAGCCCTACTGCGTCGGACCAGCATTTCGGCGAGGTCCGGGTCGCAGCGGTTTTCGGTGACGCGGAACAGGTCGTCGAAGAACCGATCCTCGGTGTAGCGGCCGAAATCGACGTCTCGCCGGTCCGTCTCGCTGAGTTCGTCGATCACTTCGGCATATTCGTCGAGATCGGCATAGGCGAATCGCATCGCGCCGGCGGTGTAGGCCGAGTTGCCGCCGCGTTCGGCCTCTGGCGCGGCCTCGATCACCAGCGGCACAACTCCCGTCTCGGCGGCCGCGAGAGCGGCGCAGATCGCGGCGTTGCCGGCACCGACGACGACGATCTCCGCCTCATTTGGCCATGGCGCGTCCATGTCCCGTTTCCTCTTCTTGTTTTCCGTTCTTGTTTTTTTTCCGGCGCCGCCGCTCGGCGATCAGCCGGTCGAGCGCGGCCGCCTGAGGGGCCGGCAGGTAGTTCTGGCGCAGGCGCAGCAGCGCCGGGCCGAATTCGGCGTCGAGCTCGCGTTCGAAGCGCGCGAAGATCTCGGCGACGTAGATTTCATGGCGGATCAGGCTCTCGGCGAGTGTGACCACCGGCAGGTTGCGCGTGTGCGCGCCGATGCCGCCTTCCGCCGTGTTCACCGTCAGCGCCTCGGCAAAGTCGATCGCGACGGTGACGAGCGTGTAGCCAAGCCCGACCTCGATGCCGTTGTTCTCGTGCATGAAGATCCGGCTGGGCGGGGCAAGCGGATATTCGTCGACCACCGAGGGATCGCCGAAAACGATGAGGACCACCTGCACGCCGCGTTCGGCCGCGGCGAGAAGCGCGGGACGATGGTCGCGCAGCAGGCGTTCGTGCGCCTTGATCCAGACATGCTGGGTCGCGGAAGCGATCATGCCGGCGATCTTGGCGTGGATCGCCTCGGTGCCGCGCAGCGACCAGACATGTTCCTCGCCGTCCGGGCGGTCGATCTCGGCCAGTATTTCGGCGGCGCGGCGGCACTGCGCTTCGAAGCCGGTCTGCATCCGGGGAAACAGCACCTCGGGGCGGACCGGCGCATAGCGCACCGGGTTCTCGGTGACCGGCTGGCAGGCGCCCTTCTTGCTCAGGGTTTCGAGCGCCGCGTAGACGTTGGCGCGCGGCAGGCCGGTCTGCTTGCCAACCTGGTAGGCGGTGACGGGACTTTCGCGGAGAAGGGCAATATAGGCTTGGGCCTCGTAGTCGGTGAAGCCAAGGCTGCGAAGTGGCTCGATCAGGTCGGTCATCGCCGGTGTGGTGTTCGTTCCCATCGCGCCCGTCTCAGGCCATCAGCCGGTAATTGACGGCGCGCCCGATCCCCTGGCGGAGACCTTCGAGGCGGAGCACCTGGCCGGGAGTGACATTGGCAAGATTGATTTCAGGACCGTAGAGATTCAGCATTTCGGCGTGCTGCTGCGGGAAGCGGTAGGGGTCGGTTTCGATCAGGAGGCTGGCGAACCAGTCCTGCCGCACGAGCGTCCTCATCGCGTTCGCGTCCAGCATGTCGATCTCGCTCTGTTCCACGATCACGTGGGCGACGCCCGCGTCCGTCACGTCGGCCACGAGGCGGCCAAGCTCTTGCACCGTGAAGGCGGCTTCGGGATTCTTGCGCCCGAATTCGTAGATCACTTCGAAGCCGTGGGACTGAAATCGTTCGATGAGCCGAAGCCGCTCGTCGTCATCGAGCGTCACGTAGTTCTCGGAGATTTCGAGCATCGGGATGCCGATGCGTTCGAGCAGCGACAGCATTTCATCGAGCGCACCGCGCTGCCAGGCATATTCGAACAAGATGCCGCCGCTATAGGTCATGATGCCGGCATCGGCGTAGGTGGCAACGATCATCTTCACCGTCGTCTCAGGCATGAGCAGGGAATTGAGCGCGTAGATCTTGGCGTAGTCGATATAGGCGCCGGCGCAGGCGATGAGGTCGTGGATCGCTGCGGGACCGGTCCAGCCGAACGTGTCAGGCCCGAAATCGATCATCGCGGTGATTCCGCGCGCGCGAGGCTTTGGATTATGGCGGGGCAGGGCGAGCTCCATTTCTCAGTCTCCCGCCGGCTTCGCGCCGGAGATGGTGACGACGCGGGCAAGTGCCTCGATTTTCGCCGCGGGAACGTAGAGAACCCCGTCCATGATCGGACGCGCCGTGCGTTCGACCTCGGCTGACCGGATGCGGAACTTTTCGCCCTCAGCAGCGATGTCGGCATTGACGCGAAGCACACCGGCGGGATGGCCGAGCCGGATCGGACCGCCGCGCCAGCCCAGGGCGGATTCGGCGATCACGCTGCCTGCGACTGCGGCGGCGACGGCGGTGCAGATCGACCCGGTGACCGCCAGCGCCTTGTGCGGCCGCTGCATGGACATCTGGCGCACGCAGAGATCGACGTCGCCGGCGCCGACGATCATCCCTTCGGGCGTTTCGTAGTCCTGCGGCGGGGCGACCATGATCACGCGCGGGACGTTAGGGCTCGCCGCGCGGGCGGTCCCGGGTGAGGCGGCGAGGCCAAGCACGGTGGCGGCCCAGCCCCGCACGGCTTCGAGCCGGGCGAGGAGTTCCTCGTCGGCGGCGATGGAGGCTGCACTCTCGGTGCCTTTCCGGCCGAGATCGGACGCGCGGACGAAGACGAAGGGCGTCGCGGCGTCGACCAGCGAGACCGCGGCCGCGACACCGTCGAGGGAGATGCGGTCATACGCGTTACCGGTGGGCAGCAGATGGCCGGAGACCGCGCCAGAGCAGTCGCCGAAATCGAGGCCGATTCGCGCCCCGGTGCCGGGCACGCCCGGAATTGCGCAATCCCCCTCGATCGCGGGCAGCCCGTCCTCGACCGGGATGCGCGCGATGATTACCTGGCCGGTGTTGGTCGCATGGATGCGGACCGTGGTTTCCGGCGCTGTGGGGGGAACGAGGCCGCGTATGATCGCGAACGGGCCGACGCCGGCGAGCATGTTGCCGCAGGTTCCGCCGACGCCGATCTGCGCCGAGTCAAGCGAGACTTGACAGAATGTGTAGTCGACATCGGCGTCCGGGCGTGTCGACGGCGCGACGATCGCGGCCTTGCTTGTCAACGCATCTGCACCGCCGATGCCGTCGATCTGCCGCATGTCGGGTGAACCGAAGGCGGCGAGCAGCAGAGCGCCGCGCTCGCGCTCGTCCGCGGGCAGGTCCTCGCCGAGAAAGAAGCCGCCGCGACTCGATCCTCCGCGCATGAACAGGCAGCGCAGGGATCTTTGCCGCGGATAGCTGACCCGGATGGGTTCAGGCGGCGCGGAGTGCGGGCTTTCCATCGGCCACCACGGTCATGCCGGGAATGATCGAAGCGTTTTCGAGCGTTTCGATATCCATCAGCGTGCGATTGAGTTCGGTGGCGCGCTCGTCGTCGATGGTGAGAGCGGCCATGCCGATGAACTTGCGTTCCAGCTCCTCGGCGGAGAGCGGGTTGGTCGGCTCACCGCGCGGCTCGGAGGATTCGCGGTGGATTGTCTGCCCGTTCCTGAGCCGGATCTCGATCCTCGCCTGGCGGCCGCCCAGGCCGAATGCCGGCTCGGCGACGAGGGTGACGCGGTGCTGCGCGGCGTCGTGGATTTCGGGCATCTCGAAGCCGGCCCAGTAATCGCGCAGGCCGTTGCTGCCGAGGGCGAGAGCGAGCGCGATGCCAAACTGGGTGCTGCCCATGGCCACATTGAGGTTCGGACAGGGCAGTTTCGAGGCCTGGCGGATTGCCAGCTCGCTCATGTGCACGTTAATCCGTTCGACGTCGGCAAGGCGCGCGCCGTCCTCCCAATAGGCAGCCTGGGCAAGGTCGAGCGGGCCATGCGCATAGCGGCAGGCGGCATGTGGCTTGAAGCCGACTTCCATGATCGCGTGACGGGTGCCCAGCCCCTCGACGAGTTCGGCGGCGTCGAAACGGCTGGTGAAGGCGTTGAGGAAGCCTTCGCGCGATTCAAGCGCCTTGCGCGGGCCGGTGAACCCGCTGCGCGCCATGATCGCGGCCATCATGCCGTTCATCGCCCCCTTGCCGGGGCTGAAAGGCTTGGCCATGCAGGAATCGTCGAGATACGCTTGGATGCCTGAGGACTGCATCGCGGCGAGGCCGATGGCGCAGGCGATCTGTTCCTCGTCGCCGCCGAGCAGTTTCGTCGCCATCGCCGCCGCGCCGAGCAGGGCGACAGTACCGGTGGTGTGATAGCCGCGCTGGCGGTGGCCGGGATTGATCGCCTTGGCGATGCGCACGGCGATTTCGTAGGCGCCAACGACGCCGGCGACGAGCTCCCTGCCCGAGCAGCCGGCAAGCTCGGCACTCGCCATCGCGAGGGATATGATGACCGAGCCGCCCTTGATCAGGCCCGAGCCGTGTGCGTCGTCGAGTTCGACGCCGTGACCTAGCATGGCGTTGCAGAGCACAGCCATCGGCGCCGGCACCTTCAGCCCGTAGCCGGTGACCGTGGCTTCGGGCTTGCCGCCCCAGCCACGCACCAGTTCGACTATGCGGGCGGCGGGTTCGGCGATGGCGGAGGCAGCGATCTGGTTACCCACGCCGTCGCGAATGATTGTCTTCGCCTTGAGGATGACCTCTTCGGGCAGATTCTCGTAGCGCAGGCCAGCGAGATGCCTGGCGTAGCGCATTGTCAATCCGGCGATCCGGCTTTCATCGGCCTGGCGATCAAGCAGTCCCTGGTCCACTTTGTTTCCTCCGCGCAGAACGTCGCTGTAATCACTACTACCAAAATCCGAGAGGCATGCAACCCCTTTATGTCCACCTTTTGTGTGTCGACACATCTGACCTGTCCGCATACGCACCAACGATCCGGTCGCTGCATTCGAGGGGACCGCAATCACTGCGTCTTTAGTAGCAAGTCATCGAGCTACGTATTCGTCAGCTACGGCTTTCAGGATTGCTCGAGTTAACCTCGGCGTATCGGCTAGCTGGATACGAGCGCGTGTCCGCTACGCGTGAACGTCCACTAGGTTCAGCCATTCTCCGAAGAACGAACCCGCTGCGCGGGAGGGGGGGGGATCGGCTAGAGACCTGGCCGTTGTGGCTGGATTGAGCGCATTCCGGCGGTGACGGAGCATCTTTGGTTCTTTCAACCGAAAGGAGCCGAACGATGAACGAATCAATCCGCACTGCTGCGATCAGCCCGCTGCGCCAGCGTTTGATCGACGATATGAACATGCGTCGGTTCTCGCGAGAGACACACCGCAATTACCTTCGTGACGTGGGGCGCTTCGCCACATTCCTGGGGCGTTCACCCGATACGGCGACGGCGGAAGATCTTCGCCGCTTCCAGATCGAGCAGCGCGATGCCGGGGTGCCGACACCGACCATGAACAGCATCGTCTCGGCGCTACGGTTCTTTTTCACGCAAACGATCGACCGGCCTGATCTGGCGCGCAAGCTGATCCGGACGCCGCACCCTCGCAACCTGCCCGTCGTGCTCAGTCGGGATGAGGTCGCACGGCTGCTCAACGCGACCACCTGCCTCAAGCATCAGGCGGCTCTTTCGGTCGCTTATGGTGCCGGCATGCGCGTGGCCGAGGTCGCGGCACTGAAGGTCAGCGACATCGACAGCGAGCGCATGCTGATCCGCGTCGAGCGGGGCAAAGGGGGCCGATATCGCAATGCCATCCTGCCAGCGGATCTGCTGATCTTGCTGCGTGAATGGTGGAAGATCGGCCATCAACAGGGCGTGATGCACGCACAAGGCTGGCTGTTCCCGGGCCAGCAAGTGACGAAGCCGATCAGCACCCGGCAGTTGCATCGCGTCGTCGTCGAGGCGGCACGGGCCGCGGAGATCACCAAGAGGGTCGGCCCGCACACGCTGCGCCACAGCTTCGCGACCCACCTGCTGGAAGACGGCGTCGATATCCGCGTGATCCAGGCCCTGCTCGGCCACAGCCACCTCAATACCACCGCGCTCTACACCAAGGTCGCCACGCGCACCGTGCGCGCCGTGATCAGTCCGCTGGACAGGCTGGGGATCGTGACCGCCGACCAGGAGCGCCCCGCCGGCTGAGGCGGTGGGCGCCTCGCTCGAGGTCGCCGATATCTTCCGCGCCGCCGGCCCCGTTTATCGGGCCACCCATGCTGGGCAGCTGAGCCTGCATCAGCTCAAGGTCATGTCGGCGATCGAGCATTGCCGCACCGCCGCCCTGGGCGGTCATGTCGAAGCCTGCGAAGACTGCGGCCATCGGCGGATCGCTTATAACAGCTGCCGCAACCGGCACTGCCCCAAGTGCCAGGGTGCCGCCGCACGCTCCTGGCTCACCGCGCGCAAGGCCGACCTGCTGCCGGTCGGATATTTCCATGTCGTCTTCACCGTGCCGGCCGCGATCGCCGACATCGCCTTCCACAACAAGGCTGCCGTCTATGACCTGCTGTTCCACGCCGCGGCCAAGACGATGCTGACGATCGCCGCCGATCCCCGGCATCTGGGCGCACGGATCGGCATCACCGCCGTGCTCCATACATGGGGGTCGGCACTGACCCACCACCCACACGTGCACATGATCGTGCCGGGCGGCGGCATCTCGCTCGACGGTGAGCGCTGGGTCTCCACGCGGCCGGCCTTCCTCGTGCCGGTGCGCGTCCTGGGCAAGTTGTTCCGCCGCCTGTTCGTCACCGGCCTGCTCGCGCTCTTTGATGCCGGCAAGCTCGCCTTCTTCGGC
>NZ_JFHO01000067.1:0-47660 GCF_000724705.2 Acidiphilium sp. JA12-A1 | reverse complement strand
CCGCCATCCTCGCCGAGCGCCCGGCGGAACCCCACGCCGAAACCCCGTCGAAAGCGTCATCCGGCGGATTCGTGCCGATGTCCCCCGGCCGCGCCGCCGGCCCGGTCGTCGCCGTCGGCCGCGCCCGGCCGGCGGTGCCCGAAACCACGGTGGCGGACCGCGTGGCGGCGCTGGCCCGGCTCGATGAAGCGCTGGCCGCCGCCCGCGCCGCGCTGGCCGGCAACCCGATCCTCGCCGCCCAGGCCGCCCTGCTCGCCGACCCGGCGCTGATCGGCCCCGCCCGCGCCGCGATCGAGGCGGATGGCCGCCACGAGGCCGCCGCCTGGCGCGACGCCATCGCCGCCGCCGCCGCCAGCCACGAGGCGCTCGACGACCCCTATCTCCGCGCCCGCGCGCGCGACCTGCGCGAGGCCGGCGATGCCGTGCTCCGCGAACTGCTCGGCGGCTTCGGCCTCGACCTGCCGGCCAAGCCCGCGATCATCGCGGTGGACGAACTCACCGCCGCCGAGGCCGCGAGCCTTCCGCCCACCATCCTCGGCGTGCTGGACCGGCGCGGCGGCCCTACCAGCCACGCCGCGATCCTGCTCCGCGCCGCCGGCATTCCCGCCCTGGGCGGCGTCGCGCTCGATCCGCCGCCGTCCCGCGCCGCCTTCGACGGCGCGACCGGCGAATTCGTCGCCGAGCCCGACGCCGCGACCGAAGCCCGCTTCCGCGCCGCCGACCTCCTCGCGCCGGGCCCGGCCTCCGTCATCCTTCCCGGCGGCGAGGCGCTCGAATTCTGGGCGAATGTCGCCGGCCCCGCCGATGCCGCCGCCGCCGCCCGCGCCGGCGCCTTCGGCGTCGGCCTCGCCCGCACCGAAATGCTCTTCCTCGGCCGCGCCGACATGCCGGGCGAGGACGAGCAGGAAGCCCGCGTCGGCGCGATGATCGCGCCGTTCCAGGGCCGTCCCGTCGTGGTCCGCCTGCTCGATGCCGGGGCGGACAAGCCGGTGCCCTTCCTCGCCCTGGCGTCGGAGGAAAACCCCGCCCTCGGCGTGCGCGGCGTGCGCGCGCTGCTCCGCCGGCCGGATTTCTGCGCCGCCCATCTGCGCGCCCTGCTGCGCGCCGGCGCCGGGCACGACCTGCGGATCATGGTCCCGATGGTCACCTTCGCCGCCGAGTTGCGCGCTATACGCGACCTGCTCGCCGCCGCCGCGCGCGATGTCGGCTGCGAGCCGCCGCCGCTCGGCGCGATGATCGAGGTGCCCGCCGCCGCCCTCACCGTGCCGGACCTGCTGGCGGCGAGCGACTTCTTTTCGATCGGCACCAACGATCTCACGCAATACGTCCTCGCCGCCGATCGCGGCCACAAGGATCTCCCCGGCTTCGCCGATGCCGGCCATCCGGCGGTCATCGGCCTCTGCGCCCGGGTCTGCCGCGATGCCGGGGCGGTCCCCGTTTCCGTCTGCGGCGAAGCCGCCGGCGATCCGTCGACCGCCCGCCTCCTGGTCGAGGCCGGCATCCGCAAGCTCTCGATGGGCGCCGCCCGGCTTAGCACCCTCCGCGCGGCGTTTTCCGCCAGCGCCTGACATCCGCGCACCCGGACCACGGCGCCGACGCTCAGCCCGCCCCTTACCCCGTTCCGGGCGAGGGGCGGGATGCGGTCAGGCCGTCAGCCTGGTCTCCTCCGCCTGCTGCATCACCGGATAGCGCAGACCGGCTTTCAGCGGCGTCACGGTCAGAACGCGGCCCTTGAGCAAGCTCGCCGGCACCACCGCCGCGCCATCGGTCCAGCGGCCATCGGCTTCCACGCCGTGCCACCCTTCGGCCAGTGCCGGGTGATCGAGCGCCACCGGTTCGTCGCCCGCCATCAAACCGCCGATCTTGACGCCGAGCCGGCGGCGGTCGCGCGGATCGGGCGTGACCTCGGCGGGAACCGCGCTGCGCGACGTGATGATCGCGGCGCCGTCGGCGCGGTATTCGACGCGAAGCTGCGCGTCGTCCGTCGTCTCGAGTCCCGCGCGCTCGAGGATCTGCGTCCGGACCTGCTCGACGATCGCGCCATGCTCGGCGAAGGGGGCGCAGCTTGCCGCCTCGCGCAGCGGCTGGGCAAACTCCGGATGCAGGGCGATGGCGGCACCACCATTTTCGAAGGCCTGGCGGTTGCCGGTCTCAAGGTAGCTTTCCGCCGGCATGTTCTCGGCCAGCAGGATCGCATGCGCCGGCAGTTCGACATGGTAATAGGTGACGCTGCGCCGCTCGACCTGCCGGATCGTCATGCCGTTGACGAGCGCTTTCGCCGGGATGAGCGCGCCGTTGAAATAGAAGGCGTGATCCGGCGAAACGACGAGGTCGCGCGCCGGCACGTTATCCGCAATCGCATGAGCGCCGATCAGCACCGGCTGCACCGCGTCGGGCCTCGCATGGCGACCCGGTTCGATCGTGCGATGTCCGATCCACACCACGGGGGCCGTCTCGCCGCCATGCAGGAGGACGGCGTCTCCCTTCGCCAGTTCCTCCACCGGGACGTCACCGCGCGTCGTCGCAATCCGGGTACCCTCGGCAAAACAGGCATTCGAACCAAGCGACGACAAGGAGGGCGTCACGCCATCGAACGTAATTTGGATTTGGTTATCATTCGGATCTTGTATGTCATAGAATACACCCTGCTGCGTAAAGACATTTACGTCAGTCTGTCCGGTAATGCCGGAAACACTGAATTCCAGCCCGTGTACATCGAGTCCCTGCGTATTGCCATTACCTCCGCCGGGGCCGTAGCCGCCGCCGGACGTCGTGCCCGGGAAAATCGCGTTGTCGAAAAGTACGCCGTGGAGCAACTGAACTTGCCCGCTGTTTCCGACCATCCCGGTGATTGTGTTGCCTTCCCAGGTCCCGCTGATCGACAAGACGGGATACCCCTCGCCGCTAACGACACCGATATTCACGGGGTTGGTGATCGTGGCGATCGTTGTCGAGATCGTCACGTTGACCGTGTCTGTGTATGAACCGTCGGTAAAGGTATATGTGAAAGTTTCCTGTCCGGACATGATGAAACACCTCAAAAATTATATTATATCTAAAGATAAATACAGTAAATCAGCGAAGTTACCCTTCTTTAATCCATAGAATGTTGCCGGTGCAAGTTTATTGTTGGTGCCAGCTCATACACTCGGGTAACGCAGTCCCCCGGACCGTGCGATGCGTCGGCCCGGCCCTGTCCATCGTCGTTAGAGCACCATCCGGTCAGACGAAAACATCCGTTCGGATGAGGATGCTTGGTTAGTCATCGGAGAGGATCATTCATCCGATCCGTCCGGATCGGAAAAATGCTCAGTCCCCCGCCTGCGCCGCCAGCCGCCGTGCCGGCGCCGCCCGGCCGGGCTGGCGATGCCGATAGGCGATCGCCTCGGCGACATGCTCCCGCCGCACCACGTCCACGCCGGCCAGGTCCGCGATGGTCCGGGCCACCCGCAGGATGCGCGTCAGCCCCCGCGCCGAGAGGTGCAGCCGGTCCGCCGCCTGTTCCGCCAGCGCCCGCGCCCCTTCATCGAGCGCGATCGCGTCGCCGGCGAGGTCCGCGTTGCCCACGCCCTCGCCCTGCCGCGCGCGCTGGATCGCCCGGCATGCCGCCACCCGCGCGGCCACGGTCTCGCTCCGCTCGCCCGGCGGTGCGCGCATCAGCTCCGCCGGACTCGCCGGCGCGATCTCCACCACGAGATCGATGCGGTCGAGCAGCGGTCCGCTGATCCGCCCCTGATAGTCCTCCCCGCAGCGCGGCGCGCGGCCGCAGGCGCGGGCGGCATCGAACAGGTGGCCGCAGCGGCACGGATTCATCGCCGCGACCAGCTGGAACCGCGCCGGATAGGTGACATGCGCCGCCGCCCGCGCCACCGTGGTCCGCCCGGTCTCCAGCGGCTGGCGCAGCGCCTCCAGTGCCGCGCGCGGAAATTCCGGAAACTCGTCGAGGAACAGCACGCCCCGATGCGCCAGCGAAATCTCGCCCGGCCGCGCCCGGTTGCCGCCGCCGGCGATCGCCGCCATGCTCGCCGAGTGGTGCGGCTCGCGAAACGGCGGCCGCGTCACCAGCCGCCCCTCGCTCAGCAGCCCGGCGACCGAGTGAACCATGCTGACCTCCAGCGCCTCGCGCGGCGTCAGATCGGGCAGCAGCCCAGGCAGCCGCGCCGCCAGCATCGACTTTCCGCCCCCCGGCGCGCCGATCATCAGCAGGTTGTGCTGCCCCGCCGCGGCGATCTCGAGGGCGCGCCGCGCCCCGTCCATCCCCCGCACATCGGCGAGGTCCGGCTGGCGCGAAGGTGCCTGGAACCGCCCGCGCGGCGGCGGCTCCAGCAGCGCCTCGCCGCGGAAATGGTTGATCAGCGCGAGCAGGTCGGCCGGCGCCAGCACGCCGATCTCGCCGGCCCAGCCCGCTTCCGGCCCCTGCGCCGCGGGGCAGATCAGGCCGAGATCGCGCGCCCCCGCGGCAATCGCCGCCGGCAACACCCCGGCCACCGGCGCCAGCCGCCCGTCGAGCGACAGCTCGCCGATCGCCGCGAACCGCGCCATCTCCTCCGCCGGCAGCACGTCCATCGCGGTCAGCACGCCGAGCGCGATCGGCAGGTCGAAATGGCTGCCCTCCTTCTGCAGGTCCGCCGGGGCCAGGTTCACGAGGATGCGCTTCGCCGGCAGCGCGAGGCCCATCGCGGTCAGCGCCGCGCGCACCCGCTCCCGCGATTCCGCCACCGCCTTGTCGGCCAGCCCGACGACGAGAAAGACCGGCAGCCCGGCGGCGATCTGCACCTGCACCTCGACCGGCTGCGCCTCGATCCCGGCAAAGGCGAAGCTCTGGATGCGGGTGATGCTCACGCCGCCGCCCCGGAGAGGAATCCCTCGCGGCGGAAGCTCAGCCACCCCGCCTTGCCGATGATGACATGGTCATGCAGCGTGATGTCGAGCAGGGCGACGGCGCGCTGCACCTCCCGCGTCATCTCGACGTCGTCGCGCGAGGGGGAGGGGTCGCCGCTCGGGTGGTTGTGAACGAGGATGAGCGCCGTCGCCCGTGTCTCGATCGCCCGCCGCACCACCTCGCGCACATAGACCTGGGTATGGTTCACCGTCCCGCGCGAGGCCACCTCGTCGGCGAGCAGCCGGTTGCGGTTGTCGAGATAGATCACGCGGAACTGCTCCACCGGCTCGCGCGCCATCGCGATGGTGAGGTAATCGATCAGCCGCTCCCAGTTGTTCAGCACCGGCGCGTCCGCCAGCTCCGCGCGGGCAAGGCGGATGGCCGAGGCCTGCACGAGCTTGATCGCCGCCACGCTGTGCTGCCCGAGCCCCGGTGTCGCGAACAGCGCGTCCGGCTCGGCGGCGAGCACGGCGGCATAGGAGCCGAACCGGTTGATCAGCGCCTTGGCGAGCGGCTTGGTGTCGCCCTTCTTGAAGGCGAGGAAGAGCAGCATTTCCAGCAGCTCGTAATCGGCCAGCGCCTCGGCGCCGCGGCCGAGCAGCTTCTCGCGCATCCGGCCGCGATGGCCCTGCGGCCCGGTGCTGGAGAAGGGCGCATCGGCCGCCGGCGCGTGGTCGAACCCGCCGCGCTCCGCCATCCCGCGCCGCCCCGGAAGCGGGGCCGCTTCCGGGAATGGCTCGCCGCCGTGCCGGCGCATCGCGCGGAATAGTTTTTCAAGCAAAAGGAGAAAAACTCCATCTCAGATACTCGCCAAGGTTGAATACTACCGATCCACCCGCCGGCTTGTCCAGCGTCATCGCCGTGGCTTGCGCCCCACGCGGCCGCGCAGATAGAACAGCGCACGGCCGCCGCCGGCTGCCGCCATTCCGTCCCGGAGACCCTCATGAGCCGCATCATCCGCACCGAAGCGAACGAAATCCTCTCGAAAGCCGTCGAATATCATGGCTTCGTCTACACCCAGGGCGTGGTCGCGGCGGATCCGGCCGGCGACATCACCGCCCAGACCCGCGATGTTCTCGCCCAGATCGACGCGCTGCTCGAACAGCACGGGACCGACAACACGCGCCTTCTGCAGGCGCAGATCTGGCTGAAATCGATCGACGACCGCGGCGCGATGAACGCCGTCTGGTCGGCCTGGCTGCCGGAAGGCGGCGCGCCGGTCCGCGCCTGCGTCGAGGCGAAGCTCGCCGATCCGCGCTACCTGGTCGAGATCATGGTCGTCGCCTGCCGCTGACCCCGGCCGCGTAAACATTTTCCGCCATTCGCGCCGGATGAAATCTCGATCTTCATCCGGCGTTAGGAAGTTCGTCGTAACGTCCGCCCCATGTCGCCGCGAAACATTAAATTTTCCTCGCGCGTGACATTTTTGCCCAGTCCGAGGGTTGCGTTCACCGCAGTCCCCCCGTAACAGGAATGCAAGCCATTCGTGGCTTGAAACAAAGACCCGAGTCGGCAAAAAGCTCGGTCCGGTTACTGCGCTGACTGAGCAAAATCCGGCATTGGCTTGATTGGATTGTGGTTTTTTTGTGTCCGGAAGGGGCGCGCGGAACAAGAAGGCGAACGGGGCATGTGGGCAGGCGTTACGCGATTGAAGGAAACATCACGGTTTTGCGGCGGCGTTTTCGTTGCCTTCCTTCTCGCGCATGTCGGCCATGCAAAGACGGAACATACCGCTCCCGCGCGCGTCGTCCACCGAGTGAAATCGCCCGTGCGCCACGTCGTCTACCACCACGAACCGGTGCGCCACGCCCCCATCCACCATGTCGTCTACCGGCATGAGCCGGTCCACCGCGCCCCCGTCCGCCATGTCGTCGATCATCACGTCGTCGCGCGCCACATCGTCGAGCACCGCGCCCCGGTGCGCCATGTGGTCTACCGTCACGTCGAGCATCCGCGCGTGGAACATCACGTCGTCGTCCGCCACGTCGTCGAGCGCCGCCCGGCCGTCCGGCGTTATCGCTATCCGCGCCATCTCGTCCGCCGCACCAGCTATCTCTGGTGCGTGCCCTATGCGCGCGAAGTCTCGCATATCGACATCAAGGGCGATGCCTTCCTCTGGTGGGCCGAGGCGGCCGGCCGCTACGCCCGCGGCTACCGCCCCGAGGATGGCGCCGTGCTCAACTTCCGCCCGACCGGCCGCATGCCGCTCGGCCATGTCGCCGTCGTTGCCAAGGTGATCAACAGCCGCGAAATCCTGGTCGACCAGGCCAACTGGATCCCCGATACCGTGAGCCGCAACGTCCCGGTCATCGACGTATCGCCGAACAACAACTGGTCCGAGGTCAAGGTCGCGCTCGGCAACGGCTCGTTCGGCACGGTCTATCCGACCTACGGCTTCATCTACAACCAGGCGCCGTCCAATGTCGTCTACGCCAGCAATGGCGGGACCGAGGTGGCCGAGGCGCCGGTGGTCCACAAGATCCGCTTGACCGCGCCGAACCGCACCCTGCGCTGAGCCGTCCCGGCGTCAGTCCGGCAGCAGCCGGGCGAGCGAGAGAAATTCCGCGGGCGCGAGCGTCTCCGCCCGGCGCGACGGGTCGATCCCCGCCGCTTCGGCCAGCGTCGCGCCGCCCAGCGCCTTCAGCGACCCCCGCAGCATCTTCCGCCGCTGCCCGAACGCCGCCGCCGTCACCCGCCCCACCTTCGCGAGCAGCGCCGGCTGGAGCTGGTCCTCGTGCGGCACCAGCCTGACCACGGCCGAGTCCACCTTGGGCGGTGGTGAAAACGCGCCGGGCGGCAGCGTCAGCACGATCGCGCCGCGCACGGTGAGCGCCGCGAGCACCGCCAGCCGTCCATAGGCCGGGCTGCCAGGGGCCGCGACGATCCGCTCCGCCACCTCACGCTGGAACATCAGCGTCATCGAGCGGAAGCTCGCCGCCTGGTGCAGCCAGCGCAGCAGCATCGCGGTGCCGGCATTGTAGGGCAGGTTGGCGACGATCGCGCGCGGCGCCGGCACCAGCGCCGCAAGGTCGAGATCGAGCGCATCGCCCTCCACCACCCGCAGCCGCCCCGGGTCCGCCGCCGCGAGTTCCGCAACCGCGCCGACCGCCCGCGGATCGAGTTCGATGGCGGTCACCCCCGCCGCGTCGCTCGCCAGCAGCGCGCGCGTCAGCCCGCCCGGCCCCGGCCCCACCTCAATAACGTTGACACCGTCCAGCGGCCCGGCCAGCCGCGCGATCCGCGCGAGCAGGTCGGGGTCGAGCAGGAAATGCTGCCCCAGCGCGCGCTTCGCCGACAGCCCGTGCCGCGCGATCACCTCGCGCAGCGGCGGCGCTCCCTGTGTCACGGGGTGGCGAAAATCCGGATCTCGGCGTCGCGGTGCAGCGTGTCCATCAGCCGCTGCGCCTCCAGCGACACCCGGCGGTTGATCAGCATCTCCTCGATCGCCTTCTTCCCCGGCAGGCCGATCTTGCTGGTCTCCCGCTTGCAGACCATGACGATGGCGATGCCGCTGCTCGACACCAGCGGCTCGCTCGGCTGGCCGAGCGGCAGCGAGGACAGCAGCTTGCGGAACGCCGCCGGCCGCACGGTGGTCAGGTCGACCGGCCCCGGATTGGACTTCTGCACGCTGCCCGCCGCCGCGTTCGCGGCCTCCACCTCGGCGCAGGAATGCAGCGTGCCGCGCAGCGCGTTGGCATGCTGCAGCACGCCAAGCTGCTGCGCATCCGGCTGGCCGCCGGCGAAGGGCTTCGTGAAGGGCAGGAACACCTGGCGGATCGACAGCGTCGTCCGCTGCCCGACGCCGAACTGGCGGATGCCGAGCTGGTTGACGATCTCGAAACCGCCCGCCACCCGCACCGGGTCGCTGATCGCCCCGACCGGCATCTTCTCGACGATGCGGCGCACCGCGGGGTCGAGCAGGTCGGGCTGCACCCATCCGCGGTCGCCGCCGGTCAGCGCGCTCTGGCTCTGGCTGAACTGGGCCGCCACCACCGGGAAGGGCGCGCCCGCGCGCAGCTGCCTGATCACCACATCCGCGAAACGCCGGGCATTCGCCACATCCGCCGGATTTTCGACGGGGATGAAGATTTCGGCGATGTGGTACTGCGTCTTGCCGATCTCCTTCTTCATCGCCGCCTCCTCGGCGGCGATGTCGGCCGCGGTCGGGCGCAGGTCGGGGCCGAGCTTCTTGCGCAGCACGTCGGTCCAGCCGATCTGGGTGCGGAACTGGCTCACCAGCGTCGAGAGCGGAATGCCGGCGGCGGCGAGTTTCTTCTGCAGCGAGCCGGGCGGCAGGTGATTGGCCTCGTTCACCCGCTTCAGCGCGGCGGCGATCTTCGCCTCCGGCACCACCACCTTGTTCCGCTCGATCGCCTGCAGCTGCAGCGACTGGTCGATCAGCTCGCGGGTGATCTGCGGTTTCAGCCGCTGCAGCGTCGCCGATGTGGTCGGCAGCCCGGCGGAGAGCGCGAACAGCCGGGTGCGCGCCGCGACATCGGCATTGGTGATCACCGTGCCATTCACCACGGCGGCGATGCTGGCCGTCTGCGCGCGCGCCGGCGCGCCGGGTGCGAGCAGGCCCGCGGCAAGGCCGATCAGGGCCGCGTAAGAGACGAACGATTTCATAGGGCGCTGAATCCGATGTTCCCGAGTGTCTTGAGCGTGACGGTGATCAGCAGCGTCGTCGTGCCGTGATCGTAATTGTAGGAGGTGAAGTTGCGGTAGAGGTCGATGTTCACCGCGGTGCATTCGTTCTGCCATACCGCCCCGATGGAGGCGTTGTCGAACTGCCCGGTGGCGAGGTTGCGCTGCACCCCCGCCGTGAGCGACCAGTGCGGCACCAGCGTGGTCGACACGCCGAGCGTCACCTCGCGCTGGGCCTGGAAATATTGCGGCGGCGGCGGGCCGGGCTGGGTGAACAGGTAATAGGAGTTGGTGGTGCTGTAGAAATACCCGGCCGAGACGTTGAAGCTCTTCGGCCCGAAGGTCGCGTAGCTGTCGATCATCTGGGTCGACAGGTCCCGGTGCGACAGCCGCGTGCGATAGGTCAGGCTGAACCAGGGCGCCGGCGCGACGGTCGCCCGGCCCACCACGTCCGATTCATGCCCGCCCAGCCCGCTGTCCGGCGGGTAGAGCTTCGAGGTCTCGAAGGAATAGGACTGGCCGACCAGCCCGCTCGCATAGGCGCCGCCCGGCAGGTACCACGCGCCCTGCAGCGCATAGTCCACCCGCGCGCCGCCGGCGAAGCGGTCGATGCCGCCGAAGCGTTGCAGGCTGAACAGGTTCGCGTCGGAGAACTGGAAGTCGAGACTGTCCTCGTTCGGAATCGTGCGGGTCTGCCCGAGCCCGTAGACCGGCGCCGCCACGAGCTGCACCCGCGGCTCGATCACCTGCGTGCCCCAGCGTCCGGCGTCGCGCTCCAGCGGCCAGGCGAAGGACACCGCGCCGATCGGGATCGCCCGCGCCGTCTGCGACGTGGTGATCGGCGAATAGTTCGGCTGCTGGTTGAGCTTGTCGGCCGAATATCCGGCGGTGATCAGCCGCAGCCGCGCATCCACCAGCAGCCCGTCCGGCCCCTGCCGCGGCAGGTCGTAATTCGCGATCACCGCGACCCGCCGCGTCTGCGTGCCGGACTGGCGGAAGATGTTGAACGCGTTCGCCGTCAGCGAGAACCGCCCGCCCCAGGAATCCGCCGCGCCGGCATAGCTGTAGCGGGCATAGGGCAGCACGATCGGCAGCCGGTTCTGGCTGATCGAGGCGACCAGGCCCTGATAGGTCTCCGCCTCGATCTTCGCATAGGAGCCGCGCCCGAACCCTTCGAGCCAGGCGTTCGAGGCGAGAAACGCCTCGTTCGGCAGGTAGCGGAAATCGTTCAGATACTGCGCGGTCGAGGTGTGGTTGTAGCTGAACCCGGCGCGCCAGTTGCGATTGAGGTCGAACGTGCCCGAGGAGAAGATCGAATCCGAAATCCCGCCCTTGTCGGCATAGCGGTCGCGCCCGCCCGAGACGTTGATGTTCAGCTTGCCGTCGTTGAACGCCTGGCGGTATTTCAGGTCGAGCACCGGTCCCGCCTTGGTCGCGATGATCGGGACGATCGTCAGGTCCTGGCTCTTGCTGATGTCCCAGAAATACGGAATCGCGACGAAGCTGCCGATATGGGTCGAGCCGCCGAAGCCGGGAATCAGCAGGCCGCTCTGCCGCTTCACCGAGGGATCGGGCTGCGAGAGATAGGGCAGCCAGAACACCGGCACGCCGTAGATCTCGAGCTGCGCGTCGTGATACTCGATCACCCGGTGCTGCAGGTCCTCCACCGCCTGGCGCGCGCGGATCTGCCACAGCGGCGCCGCCTTCGGGTTGCTCTTGCAGAGATTGCAGGTGGAATAGATCGGCTTCGAGAGCTCCTCGATCACCCCGCCATAGCGCCGCGCGCCGTTCGCCACCATCCGCCCGTTCTCGGCGAGAATCGTGGCCACGTCGTGCAGCACGGCGTTCTTCATCCCCTGCGAGAGGGTGGCGTGCCGCGCGAAGACCACCGCGCCGTCCGGCTCGATCATCACGACATGCCCGCTGGCCACCGCCGTGTCGTTGCGCCGGTCGATGACGATGCGGTCCGCCTGCAGCAGATGGCCGTTCTGCCAGGCCTCGACATGGCCGCTCGCGGTGACCACGCCGGTGCCGTGATCGTACGAAACGCGGTCGGCCAGGAAGGTGACCGGCGCGGAATTCGAGACCGGCGTTTCCGGTCCGGCGACCAGCGCGCCCATCTGCGCGCGCGCCAGCGGGGCCGCCAGCATCGCGCCGGCGATCCCGATCCCGATCCGTCGGCGGAGCCGCGCGTGGCGGCGTTGCTGGGCGTCGTTCATGCTTCAGCCATCCTCCAGATGAAGCAACAAGGCAAGCGCCAGCATCAGCCCGGCCGCGGCCGGCGCCCAGGCCGCGAGCCCCACCGGCAGCGCGCCCGACTTGCCGAGCTGTGCCGCCACCTCAGAAAGCATGAACAGCAGGAACCCGCAGCCGACGCCAGCCCCGATCATCTGGATCGCCCCGCCCCGGCGCGACGGCCGCATCGAGAATCCCGCCGCCACCAGCACCATCGTCGCGCAGAGCAGCGGCAGGGCGAGCAGGCTCTGGAACGCCAGCTCGTGCTGGGTCGCCGAAAAGCCCGAGCGCCGCAGCAGCCGGATGAAGCCCGGCAGCGCCCAGAACGACAGCGCGCTGGGGCTCGCGAAACTCTCCTGCACGCGGCCCACCGTCAGCGTCGTCGGAATCCGCAGCGCGCTCACCGCCCGCGGCTCTCCGTCCGGCGTCAGGATGCGCGCGCTCTCCAGCCGCCAGCCGCCCGGCTCCAGCTGGCCCCGCGCGGCCTCGATGCGTTCCTGCAGCGTGGTCTGCGCGGTCAGCCGCAACACGGTGATATGCCCCGTCGTCAGCACCTTGCCGTGCAGGTGAACCGCGTCGGCGTGCAGGATCGCGATGCCGCCCTTGCCCCCCGCATCGTCCGCCTGGCGCAGCCAGAGCTGCCCGCCCTGTAGCGAGAGCGGCCCCGAATCCACGCCGAGATAGGTCGAATACAGCACCTCCGCCCGGGCGAACATGATCGCCGAGATCGGGCTGCCCGCCGTGGTGGCGAGCACGCCGATCAGCGCGGCCCCCGCCACCGGCACGGCGAGGAACTGCCAGACCGAGGTGCCGGTCGCCCGCGCCACCACGAGTTCCGAGCTCCGGGTCAGCCGCCAGAACGCGAAGATCCCGCCGAGCAGCACGGCGAAGGGCAGGATCTGCATGCCGAGCCAGGGCACCCGCAGCACCTCCAGCGCCAGCATCCGCCAGAACGTCGCCTGCGGCTTGTCGGCCGACTGGCGCAGCAGGTCGAGGAAGTCGAACAGCGCGCCGATCGCGGTCAGCCCGGCCTGCATCGCCACCACCGCGCCGAGGAAGCGCCGGCCGATATAGAGCGAAAGGGTCAGCGGCGGCCGCCAGGCCCGCAGGCGGATCATGCCGGCACCGTCCGCGCCCGCCGCCGCCGCCCGCGCAGCAGCAGCGCGAGCCCGACCAGCGCCGGCCCCAGCGTCACCGCGAAGATCAGCGGGATCAGCCCGTTCTGCCGGGCCGCCAGGTTCTCGGTGCCGAGTTCCAGCGCCACCAGCCCCATCACGATGAACACCGCCGCCACCAGCGCCGCCGCCCCGCCCTGCCGGCGGAACGGGCTGCGCAGCACGCTGAGCAGCGCGATCACCGCATAGGACAGCACGGCGAAGGGCGAGGCGATCCGGCGCCACGCCTCCTCGCGCCAGCGCCGCTGCACCGGCGGGGGAACATGCGCGGCGCCGGCGTGGAACAGCTGCGTCATCGTCGCCTCCGAGGTCTTCGGCGCGAGCTTCCGCGTCACCCCGGTCGGCTTGGCGAGGCTGATGAGATTGCGCCGGAAACTCAGGATATTGAGGCGCCCGGTCTTCGGGTCCACCTGCTCGCGCGAGCCGTCGAGCAGCAGCACCTCGGGTCCGTCCGGCCCGTCGATCAGCCGCCCGCTCCGCGCGAGGATCGTCGCCGGCTCGCCCTTCTGCCGCGCGTCCTGGATGACGATGCCGTGCAGCACCTGGTCGTGGTCCCGCCGCTGCACGTAAACGGTGATATGCCCGGGAATCGGCGTGAACACCCCGGGTTCGAGCAGGAAGGCGGCGACCTGGTTGCGGATGATCGACTCGAAATGGGTGAACCGCGCCAGGGTCGAGGGCACCAGCCACACGTTCAGCCCCCAGCAGGCCAGCATCGTCAGCATCGCCAGCGCCAGCGCCGGCCGCGCGATCGCGGCGTCCGACATGCCGCTCGCCCGCATCACCGTCAGCTCCCGGTCGGCGGCGAGCCGCGCATAGACGAACAGGATCACGATGAAGCAGGTGATCGGCAGGATCACCGCGACGAAGCTCGGCACCAGCAGCCCGGTCAGGTGCAGGAACACCACCGGCGACAGCCCGTGCTGGATGATCAGCTGGATGAAGCGCAGCGACTGCGTCAGCCACACCAGCGCGACGAGCCCGAGCGTGGAAACCGCCAGCCCGATGAGGAGCTGGCGGAACACGTAGCGGTCCAGCCGGGTCGGGGTCAGCAAGGAAAGCATCGCCGGTCTTTTGGCGGCGCGCCGGGTCAATGGCAAGTTAACGCTGCGTACGCCGTCGCGCCGCGTCCATGATCGCGCGCATCCGGCGGATCGCCTCGGCCAGGCCGACGAACACCGCCTCGCCGACGATGAAGTGGCCGATATTCAGCTCCCGCACCTCCGGCAGCGCCGCGATCGGGCCGACATTGTCATAGTTCAGCCCGTGCCCGGCATGCACTTCCAGCCCGAGCGCCGCCGCCCGCGCCGCCGCGGCGCGCAGCCGGTCGAGCTCGCCCGCCCGCCCCTCGGCATAGGCGCCGGTATGCAGCTCGACCACCGGCGCGCCCAACCGTGCCGCGGCTTCCAGCTGCACCGGATCGGGATCGACGAAGAGCGAGACGCGGATTCCCGCCGCCCGCAGCGCCGCGATGCGCGGGGCCAGCGACTCGGCGGTTCCGGCGGCGTCCAGCCCGCCCTCGGTCGTCACCTCCTGCCGCCGCTCCGGCACCAGGCAGCTCGCATGCGGTTTCAGCCCGCAGGCGATGCCGACCATCTCGTCGGTCGCCGCCATCTCCATGTTGAGCGGCACCGAAAGCGCCCGCGCGGCGCGGATATCGGCGTCGCGGATATGCCGCCGGTCCTCGCGCAGATGCAGCGTGATCCCGTCCGCCCCCGCCTCGATGGCGATCCGCGCGGCGCGGATCGGGTCGGGCGTGGCGATGCCGCGGGCGTTCCGCAGCGTCGCCACATGGTCGAGATTGACGCCGAGCCGCAGCGCGCTCATCGCCGCCCCGCCATCTCGCCGGCCAGCCGCAGCGCCGCGACCAGGCTTTCCGCCCGCGCTTTCCCCGTCCCCGCGATGTCGAAGGCGGTGCCGTGGTCGGGCGAGGTGCGGATGATGGGCAGGCCGAGGGTGACGTTCACGCCGTTCTCCATGTCGATCGTCTTGAGCGGGATCAGGGCCTGGTCATGATACATGCAAAGCGCCGCGTCGTAACCCGCCCGCGCCGCCGGGGTGAACATCGTGTCCGGCGGCAGCGGCCCGAACGCGTCGATGCCCGCCTGCCGCAATGCCGCGATCGCCGGCGCGATGATGGTCAGCTCCTCGTCGCCCATCGCCCCCGCCTCGCCGGCATGCGGGTTGAGCCCCGCCACCGCGATGCGCGGCGCCGCCACCCCGAAATCCCGCGTCAGCGCCGCCGCCAGCCTCCGCCCGGCGGCGACGATGGCGCCGGTCTCCAGCGTCTCGATCGCCCGCCGCAGCGACACATGCACCGTCACCGGCACCACCCGCAGGCCGGGGCAGGCCAGCATCATCACCGGAGCTGCCACGCCGGTCAGCGCGCCGAGGAACTCGGTATGGCCGGGATGCGGAAATCCCGCCTGATACAGAACCGACTTGGCGATCGGGCAGGTCACCACCGCCGCCGCCTCGCCGGCCAGCGCCAGCCGCGTCGCGGTCTCGATCGCCCCGGTCACCGCGGCGGCGTTGCGCGGGTCGGGCCGCCCCGGAATCGCCGGCACCGCGAGCTTCACGTCCAGCACCGGCAGCGCAACGCCGAACCGGGAAGCGGCCTCGCCGATCCGCCCGATCCGCGCCACCGGCACGCCGAATCCCGCCGCCCAGTCCGCATCGCCGATGAGCGCGAACGGAAGCAGCCGCTCCCGCGCGTCGCGCCAGGCGGCGGCGGCGATCTCCCCGCCGATCCCGGCCGGGTCGCCCATGGTCAGCGCGATCGGGGCGTCGCTCATCGCCATCCGGTCAGTCGCGCGGCCAGTTCCCGACCGGAATCCGCGGCATGTCGAACCGTTCCGTGGTCCGCGCGTACCAGCCGCCGCCATGCATCCGGCCGATCAGGTCGAGCTTCGGCGTGTCGATATGGCAGCGCTCCGGGTTCAGCACGGCGTCGTCGCGCACATGCATCGCCTGCACCTGGCCGATCACCAGCGCGCGGTCCGGCCCGAACTCGATCATCGAATGCAGCGTGCACTCCATCGCCACCGGGCTCTCGGCGATGCGCGGCGGGCGGATCTTCTCCGAGGGCAGGGTGGTCAGCCGCGCCTCGGCCAGCTCGTCCACCTCCGGGCCGAACTCGATCGCGGTCACGTTCATCGCCTCGGCGTTCTCGTGCGCGACGAGATTGACCACGAATTCCCCGGTCAGGCGGATGTTCTCGCCGGTATCCTTGGGGTCGCCCGGCCGCCGCGCGCCGATGCCGAGGCACAGGATCGGCGGCCCGGCGCCGAAGACGTTGAAGAACGAGAACGGCGCGGCGTTCAGCCGGCCCTCGGGATTCAGCGTCACCACCCAGGCGATCGGCCGCGGCACCACGGTCGAGGCCAGCAGCTTGTACTGGTCCTCCGGTTTCAGTTTGGTGAGGTCGAACAGCATGGCCCGATCATCGCCGCTTCCGCCGTTCCTGTCCATGCGCGCCGCCGGCGGTGCCCATGAAAAACCCCGCGCCTTGCGGCGCGGGGCGTTCGGGAAACGGCCGGGTCAGGCGGCCGCCTTGTCCTGTTCGATCACGGGAGTGGCCGCCGGCGCGCCGGTGCCGATGGCGATCTTCCGGGGCTTCAGCGCCTCGGGAATCACCCGCTTCAGCGCCACGTGCAGCAGCCCGTTCTCCAGCGCCGCGCCATCGACCACCATGTGGTCGGCCAGCACGAAACGGCGTTCGAAGGCGCGCGAGGCGATGCCGCGATAGAGCACCTCGCCCTTGCTCGCCCCCTCGGCGATCCGTCCGGTGATGATGAGCGTGTTGTCCTTCACCGTCATGTCCAGGTCCTCGGCGCGGAATCCGGCCACCGCCATGGTCAGGCGGTAGTCCTCGGGGCCGAGTTTCTCGATATTGTAGGGCGGATAGGCGGTGGCGTTGCCGTCAGGCACGCTGTCGAGCAGCTGCTGCAGCCGGTCGAAGCCGATGGCGGTGCGGAAAAGCGGCGAAAAATCGAGAGTCATGAGTAACCTCCTCGGTCAAGCAAGGTCCAGTGAACCGGGCTGTCCGACGGACCAGCCCGCAGTGCCGGAAGAACCCCGAAGGCATCCTTCCTGTCCGAGGATAAAGGTATTCGCCGCCGCCGCTTCAAGACCCGCGCGCATGCGAAAACGCGCCCGGCCGAAGGCGGCGGGGCGCGTTGCAGGTCTGCCGCGGCGGGGACGCTTACTTCTTGCGGGCGCCGATCCCGGCGAAGCGCTTGTTGAACTTCGCCACCTGGCCCCCGGTGTCGAGCACGCGCTGCTGTCCGGTCCAGGCCGGGTGCGACTTCGGGTCGATATCGAGCCGCAGCGTGTCGCCGGGCTTGCCGTAGCACGAGCGGGTCTTGTACTCGGTGCCATCGGTCATGATGATGTTGATCTCGTGATAATCCGGATGGATATCGGCTTTCATCGCAACTCTCCTGATCCTGGCCGATGCCGACCGGCCGCGTGACGGGCCCGCTTAGCGGTTTGCGCCGTCCGTGGCAAGCACCGTCCACACCACGCAAGGGAAACCACCGCATGAGCGAACCGACCCCCGAGCAGAAATGGGAAGCCCGCTACGCCGCCGCGGGCGGCTACATCTTCGGCACCGCGCCGAACGCCTTCCTCGCCGCCAATGCCGGGCTGATCGCGCCGGGCGCGAAGGTGCTCTCGGTGGCCGACGGCGAGGGCCGCAACAGCGTCTTCCTCGCCGGCAACGGCGCCGATGTCCATGCCGTCGAGGTCTCGCCCACCGCGCTTTCCCGCGCCCGCAAGCTCGCCGCCGAACGCGGCGTCGCCATCGCCTTCGAACAGGCCGACCTGCTGCGCTGGTCCTGGCCCGAGCACGCCTACGACGCGGTGGTGGCGATCTTCGTGCAGTTCGTCCCCCCGGCCGAGCGTCCGGCGTTTTTCGGCCGGCTCGTCCGCGCCCTGCGCCCCGGCGGCCTGCTGCTGCTCGAGGGCTACCGGCCCGAACAGGTCGCCAACCGCACCGGCGGCCCGTCCGACCCCGCGCATTGCTACACCGAGGCGATGCTCCGCGAGGCCTTCGCCGGCCTCGAGATCGAGCGGCTCGACAGCTACGACGCGGTGCTCGACGAAGGCCCCGGCCATTCCGGCCCCTCCGCGCTGATCGACCTCGTGGCGCGGGTGAAGGTCAGGCCTGGTACTTGATCGTCTTCGCCCGGTCGGCGGCCCGCCAGAGATACCAGGCCGCCGTGCTGCGATACGGCGCATAGGCCTCGCCGATCGCGGCGAAGGCGCGCGGCTTCGGCTGCGCCTCCAGCCCGTGGATCAGCCGGTAGCCCTCGCGCACGCCGAAATCGTCCACCGGAAACACGTCCGGCCGGCCGAGCGTGAAGATCAGCAGCATCTCCACCGTCCAGCGGCCGATCCCGCGCAGGGTGCAGAGCCGCTCGATCAGCGCGGCATCGCTCATCCGCGCCGCGGCCCGCCTGGTCGGCACCGTGCCGTCCAGCGTCCGCCGCGCGATGTCGCGCAGCGCCGCCGCCTTCGCGGCCGAGAACCCGCAGCCCCGCAGCGCCTCGTCCGACAGCGAGAGCAGGTGCCCCGGCGCCGGCACCGGCGCCTCGGTCAGCGCGCGCAGCCGCCCCAGCATCGCCTCGGCGGCGCGGGCGTGCAGCTGCTGGTGCGCCACCGCCGAAATCAGCGCCTCATAGGGCTCGCGCGCCCGCTCCGGCGCCAGCGTGCAGCGCCCGACCTCGCGGATCAGCGCGCCGAGCACCGGATCGGCGGCGGCAAGATGGGCGCGGGCGAGGCGGCTCATCCGGCTTGCGTCATCGGCGGGCCAGCCCCGCCATCCGCGCGAGGCGCCAGCGCCAGGCGGAAAACCGCCGGGCCAGGCGCCGGTTGCCCGTCCGCGCCAGCACGCTGCGCAACGCCTGCCGCAGCCGCAGCCGCACCGGCTCGGTCCGCCGCAGCACCCAGGCCTTCGCCTCCAGCACGGCATGATGGAACCGCGCGAACCAGCGCACCGACAGCAGGCTCTGCTCGCAGGCCTGATAGATCCAGATGGCCAGCAGCAGCGCGAATCCCTTGATGAACACGGCAACGACCGTCGCTGCCAGCCAGTTGCCCTTCACCAGCAGCACCGTCGCCCACAAGCCGCTCAGATGGTCGATCGCCTCCGGGATCAGGAACAGGAACAGCACGATCACCGGCGGCAGGTCCTGCAGGAACCGCCGCAGCCGGGCGATCGGCGGCGCCCGCGAGATCAGGTCGAGCAGCGCCTTCGTGCCCTTCCACACCACCCGATCGAGAAACTCGACCAGCAGCGCCAGCGGCAGCAGCAGCACGTCCTCCGCCATCCGCAGCCGCCGGCGGCGGCGCGCGGCCCAGGCAGTCCTGTCATCGATCCGGCTGGCCATGATCCGACCCTACCACAACCGGCCCGGCACCCGATAGCGCATCATGACGCGCCCTCCTGCCGGTTCCGGTTTTGCTCCGGCGCCCGGCGCTGCGGCGCGGTGGGCGAGGGCGGGCGCGACTGCGGCTGCGGGCGTGCTTGCGGGCGCTGCGGCTGGAACCGGTTTTGCTCGGGCATCCGGCGCGGCGGCGCGGCGGGCGGTCGCGGCGGCGTCTGCGGGCGCGTCTGGGGCTGCTGCGGCTGGAACCGGTTTTGCTCCGGCGCCCGGCGCTGCGGCGCGGCTGGCGCGGGCGGTCGCGGCTGCATCTGCGGTCGCTGCGGCTGGAACCGGTTTTGCTCCGGCGCCCGGCGCTGCGGCGCGGCTGGCGCGGGCGGACGCGGCTGCATCTGCGGTCGCTGCTGCTGGAACCGGTTTTGCTCGGGCGCCCGGCGCTGCGGCGCGGCGGGCGCGGGTGGGCGCGGTTGCATCTGCGGGCGCTGCGGCTGGAACCGGTTTTGCTCCGGCGCGCGCGGCGCCGGCCTGTAGCTCGGCACGGCGATGCCCGGCGCCGGCATCGCCCGGGGCGGCGAGCCCGGCACCCCCGGCGCCGCCGGCACGCCCGGCCGTCCCGGTGCCGGCGCCATCGCCGGCCGCGCGGGGGCAGGCGCCGGCCGCGCCGGCTCCAGCGGCATCCGCAGGAAACCGCCATAGGCCGGCGCCGTGCGGCCCGGCAGCATCGGCCGCGCCGCCGCCAGCGCGCGTTCCGGCGCCGGATGTCCGAACCGCCCCACCGCGTCGCCCCGCCGCAGCGCCTCGGGCCCGATCAGCGTCGCCGCCATCCGGTTCGCCAGCCGCGCCGGATGGCGCTCCGCCGCGAAGCCCGGCGCGCGCGGGTCGCGATACCGCGCCGGGTCCCGCACGTCGAACCGGTTCAGCCGTTCCACATAGGCGGGCGGGCAGCTGTACCACGGCAGAAAGGGCTCGCCCGGCGCCAGCGGCACCCAGCCGACCGCGCCGCCGTTCAGCCCCACCCCCACCGAAATCCCCGGCGCCACGTTGAAGAACGCGACCAGCGCCGGCGCGTAGACCGGCGGGGCGCGCGGCGGCACCGGCACCGGCGCGGGCAGCCAGCCCCAGCGTCCATGCCTGTGCAGCCAGCGTCCGTAATGGAACGGCGCGAAGCCCCAGGGCGCGTCGTCGATCCAGGTCCAGCCCCAGGGCGGCACATAGGCCCAGTGCCCGTGCCGGTACGGCGCCCAGCCGGGCCCGACCCGCGGATACCAGATCGCGCCATAATCCGGCACGTCACCCCAGCTGCCATAGGCGGCGAGCAGGCCCGCCCCGGTCATGCCGGTCACCACCGCCGGCGCGCCGGGCGGGGCGGGCGGCGCGGCTTCCGCCAGCATCCGCTCGATGAACGGGTCGGTCTCGAGCGGTCCGCGCATCGCCCGCCCCGGTGTCGCGCCGGCGAGGCGCGCCGTCTCCCCCGGCCCGACGCCGGACGCGACCCGGCCCATCGCCCGTCACCTCCGCCGCGCCGTCGATCACGCCGATCCGCGTCGGCGCCGCCGCGTCCCCGGCGCTGATCGCGTAGCGCCCGTCCTGGCTGATCGTCACCACCCCGCGCGGCGTGCGGATGCGCCAGGTCTCGCCCGGCGCCAGGTAGCGCAGATAGAGAAACGCCTCGCCGCGTGGCACATCCAGTGTCGCGCTGTCCTCGCCGAGCGCCGCGATCCCGAATTCGGTCCCGCCCGCCAGGGTGATCCGGCTCCAGCCGAAGGTCAGCGCCGCTTCCGCCCCCGGCTCCGCATAGAGCGTATCGCCGCCGATCAGCGGATAGTTCGGCGTCGCCGGCTCCCATTCGCCGCCGGCCCGGGCGAACGACACCGCCCCCTCGATCCGCGCGATCTGGCCGACGCGGGCGGGCGGCGCGCCGTTCGCCTGGGCCCGCGCCGTCGCCGTCGTCCCGGCGAGCAGGGCGGCGAGCAGCCATGCAATATGAAACAACGTCGCGAACTGCCTGCGCATCATGACCTCCTGAAGTCGCATCCCGCCGGTCCGAAGTCGCATCCCGCCGGTCGCGGACCCCTGTGGCGCAAGTTTGGTCCGATCGTGCCCGGAAAAAAGCGGTTCCTCATCAAGTTACAATTTTGGCACGAATTGGCCCCATGGCCGCCATACCGATCGGCACAATATGCGAAAGACGATGCAAGGAACGACGATGAGACCGAATTTGCGCAGGATGCTGCTCGCGGCCGTGGCGGCCGGCGCGGCGCTCGCCCTCGGCGGATGCGTCTATTATCCGTCGAGCTACGGCGCCGGCTATGGCGGCGGCTACTACACCTATCCCTATGCCCCACCGCCGGTGGTCTATGGCGGCGTCACGATCGGCGGCGGCTGGTGGCATGGCGATGACGACGAAGGCTGGCATGGCGGCTGGCATCACTGACCGCCCTTGCCAACCCGGCGGCTGAGCGCCTATATCCCGCGCTGACGAACAGCGCTCGTAGATGCGGCCCGATGGCCGCCGGCTCTGTTCACCGGCCGGCCGCGCCCTGGCGCCGCCATCCGCCGGCAGGCGCGTTCCATGCGGGGCGCGCACCCTCTGGGCGGCTCGTCTACGAAGCTTCCTGCCACCCTTGTGCCGCTCCCTCGCACCGAAGGAGCCGCGACGAAAGCGCTGTCTTGACCGATTTTACCACCCTCGGCCTCGCCGAGCCCCTGCTGCGCGCCATCAGCGAGCAGTCCTATGAAACCCCCACCCCGATCCAGGCCCGTTCGATCCCGGTGATGCTCGAAGGCCACGACCTCGTCGGCATCGCCCAGACCGGCACCGGCAAGACGGCCGCCTTCGTGCTGCCGATCCTGCACCGGATCGCGGCGAACCGCGCCCGCCCGGCGCCGCGCGCCTGCCGCGCCCTGGTCCTCGCCCCCACCCGCGAACTCGCCACCCAGATCGCCGATGCCGCCCGCACCTACGGCAAGTTCACCCGTCCCTCGGTCGCCGTCGTCATCGGCGGCGCCAAGCCCGGCCCGCAGGCCCGCCGCATGGAATCCGGGGTCGACCTGCTGGTCGCCACCCCCGGCCGCCTGCTCGACCATGTCGCCGCCGGCGTCATCCGCCTCGATGCGGTGGAAACCGTGGTGCTCGACGAGGCCGACCAGATGCTCGATCTCGGCTTCATCCCGGCGATCCGCCAGATCATGGCGAAGCTGCCCCGCCAGCGCCAGGCGGTGATGTTCTCGGCCACCATGCCGAAGCCGATCCGCGCGCTGGCCGGCGAATTCCTGCGCGACCCGCGCGAGGTCGCGGTCAGCGTCGAATCGAAGCCGGTCGACCGGATCGACCAGCAGGTGCTCCTCCTCGCCCCCGAGGAGAAGAAGGACAAGCTCGCCTGGCTGCTGGCCGACGTCGCGGTCGAGCGCGCCATCGTCTTCACCCGCACCAAGCACGGCGCCGACAAGGTCACCCGCCATCTCGAGGATGCCGGCATCGGCGCCGCCGCGATCCACGGCAACAAGAGCCAGGGCCAGCGCGAGCGCGCGCTCGACCAGTTCCGCTCCGGCCGCATCCGCGTGCTCGTCGCGACCGACATCGCCGCCCGCGGCATCGATGTCGACAACGTCTCGCATGTGGTGAATTTCGAGCTGCCGAACGTGCCGGAATCCTACGTCCACCGCATCGGCCGCACCGCCCGCGCCGGCGCCGAGGGTGTGGCGATCTCGCTGGTCGAGCCCTCCGAGCTGCCCTATCTGCGCGATATCGAGACGCTGATCGGCCGTCACCTCGTCCCCGGCGGCGCCCAGCCGGTGCGCGGCCTCGCGCCGCCGCATCTCCTCCGCGCCCGCAACCAGGTCGCCCGCCAGGGCCAGATGCCCAAGCGCAACGGCCCGCCCAAGGCCGCGCATGCCGGCCACGGCCATGGCGGCGGTCACGGCGGCGGCCACCACGGTCAGGGCCACGGTCATGGCGGCGGCAACGCCCATCACGGCAAGCCCGCCCACGCCAAGGCCGGCGGCAAGCCGCAGGGCCGCGGCCGCTCAGCCGGCGGCGGTCGGGGGCGTTCGTCCGATCGCGCGGTAAATCGTGTTGCGTGACACGCCGAGCGCGCGCGCCGCGCGGCTGATATTGCCGCCGGCCGCGCGCAGCGCCGCCTCGATCCGCCTCGCCTGAACGTCGCGCAGCACCGACTGTCCGGCGGCGGCCGGCGCGGCCGTCTCCGCCGGCAGCAGGGCGGCGATCGTCTCCTCGCCGATCACCTTCTCGCCGGTCAGCGCGGCGCGCGCCAGCACGTTGCGCAACTCCCTGACATTGCCGGGAAAATCGTGCCGCGCGAGGCGTGACGCCGCCGCCGGCTCAAGCCGCGTGCCCGGCGCCACCTGTTCGAGCAGGTGCGCCGCGAGCGGGCGGATGTCGCTGCGCTCGCGCAGCGCCGGCAGGGTGATCTCGGCGATCGCCAGCCGGTAATACAGGTCCGCCCGGAACCGTCCCGCGGCCACCGCCTCGCCGAGATCGACATTGGTCGCCGTCAGCAGCAGCACGTCGACCAGGCGCGGCATCCCGCCGCCCACCGGGCCGCACCGAGAAATCGTCGAGGAAGCGCAGCAGCGCGGCCTGCAGCGGCAGCGGCAGGTCGCCGATCTCGTCAAGGAACAGCGTCCCCCCATCCGCCTCCACCGCGAGGCCCGCCGCCCCGCCGCGCCGCGCGCCGGTGAACGCGCCCTCGACATGGCCGAACAGCTCGGCGGCGATCAGGTCCGGCGGAATCGCCGCGCAGTTCACCGCGACGAACCGCCCGCTCCGCCCCGAGGCGCGATGCGCGTAGCGCGCCGCCACCTCCTTGCCCGTGCCGGTCGCCCCGCGGATCAGCACCGGCATGCCGCGCGCCGCCGCCCGCGCCGCCATGTCGAGCGCCGCCCGCGCCGCCGGGTCCTCGGCCACCGGCGCGTCCGCCGCCGGCACGCCCTGCGCGGGGGCGATCTTGCGCGGCCGCGCCGTCTCCGGCTGGTCGAGCCTGGCGTGGAACAGCCGCCCGGCGCGGTCGGTCAGCGTGCCCGCCGCCCCCGGCCGCAGCTCGGCCGGCGCGAACAGCGCGCCGAAGGTCGCGCCGATCGGCTCCGGCAGCCCGGCGAGGATGAACCGCGCCTGGTCGTTCGCCGCCACCACCCGGTCGGCCGCGTCGAGCGCGAGCAGCCCGGCATAGGCGGTGTCGAGAAACTCGGCCCTTCCGTGGATGGCGAGCAGCCGCTTGCCGGCGAGGCGGGCGCGGAACAGCCGCGCCTCGATCTCCGCCGCGGCGAGGGCGACGATGGCGCGCGCGTTCGGCGCATAGGCCTCGCTGAAGCAGGTCGCGTCCAGCACGCCCGCGAGCGTGCGGTCGGGCAGGAAGATGGGTGCGGCGATGCAGCTCAGCCGCTGGTGATGGGTGAAGAAATGTTCCGCCCCGCGCACCGCGATCCGCTGCCGCGAGGCGCTCGCCGTCCCCAGCGCGTTGGTGCCGACCAGCGATTCCTCCCACACCGTCCCCGGCACGATGCCGAAGGCCTCGATGTCGCCGCGCCGCCCCTCGCTCACCAGCGAGTCGATCAGCACCCCGTCCGGGTCGGCGAAGGCGAGCACGAAACTGTCCCGCCCGAGCTGGCGGTGCAGCGCCTGCATCTCGGCGCGGGCGAGGCGCCTTGCGGTTTCGTGCGCCGCGCGGTGGCGTTCGAGCTCGTGCTGCTCGATCCGCCCGACATTCGGCGGATGATGCGGGTCCAGCCCGGCATCGAGGCAGCGCCGCCAGCTCGCGGCGATGGGCGCGGCCAGCAACCCTGCCGGAATGGCGCGCCCCAGCTCGAGCAGCGAGCGCGCCTGCGCAAGACGGGAGTCGGTGGCACGATGCGCCAGCATGTTTCCTCCGATAGCCTTTTGCCATCCGGGCCGCGTCGGGCAACCCGCCAGGTGCTTCAACTGGTCTTCAGCGGACCCTTTTCCAATATGGAGGTTATACGGGCACGGGCCGCAACGGAACACTTGTTTTCCGTCGCTGTTGCGGAATGGAACATGAACGGCCTCGTCCCTTTGGCGAAGCCCGCGGAATCCCGCCGCTCCGCGCGCTGGCACGATCGATGCAGCATCCCCCTCACCAAGGAACCAGGGGGAACCGCGCCATGAAAGCCGCCGTGCTGCACGGATACGACGAAAAGCTCACCGCACCCGACTTCGTCACCTACGAGGACGTGCCCGAACCGCAGATCCGCAACCCGACCGACGTGATCGTCCGCATCGGCGGCGCCGGCGTCTGCCGGACCGACCTGCACATCATCGAGGGCGTCTGGCGCTCGAAGGTCGATCTCAAGTTCCCGCACATCATGGGCCACGAGAACGCCGGCTGGATCGAGGAGGTCGGTTCCGCCGTCACCCACCTGAAGAAGGGCGACCCGGTGATCTGCCATCCGCTGATCACCTCCGGCCACTGCCTCGCCTGCCGCCGCGGCGACGACATGCACGCCGAGGAAAGCGAATTCCCCGGCATCAACTGCAATGGCGGCTATGCCGAGCTGCTGCGCACCGGCGCGCGCTCGATCATCAAGCTGCCGAAATCGCTCGCGCCGAAGGACGTCGCCCCGCATACCGATGCCGGGCTCACCGCCTACCGCGCCGCCAAGAAGGCCTCGCGCCACCTGCTGCCCGGCCAGTTCGCGGTGGTGATCGGCGCCGGCGGCCTCGGCCATATCGGCATCCAGGTGCTGCGCGCGATGTGCGCCGCCCGGATCATCATCGTCGACCGCGCCGACATGGCGCTGCAGCTCGCCCAGGAATGCGGCGCCGATTTCGCGGTGAAGGCGGACGGCTCCGAGCTCGACGAGGTGATGCGCCTGACCGGCGGCAAGGGCGCCGAGGCGGTGATCGACTTCGTCGGCGAGGGCGACGCCGTGGCGAAAGGCCTCGCGATGACGCGCGACGGCGGCTACTATTACATCGTCGGCTATGGCGGGAAGATCGACATCCCCACCATCGACATGATCACCTCGGAAAAGACCATCGTCGGCAATCTCGTCGGCACCTATCCCGAGCTGATCGAGCTGATGGCGCTGGCCGACCAGGGCAAGGTCACCCTCGCCACCCGCGAATACCGGCTGGACGAGGCCAATGCCGCCCTGCACGACCTGCATCACGGCAAGGTCCGCGGCCGCGCCGTGCTGATTCCCTGAACGAAGCGAAAAAAAAACCACCGCTCACCACGTCAAATCCGAAGGAAGGAAACGGATCCAGTGTACACCACGAAAGACGGCGAAGAGATCTTCATCATCGACGGCCACGTCCATCTCTGGGATGCCAGCCCCGAGAACATCAGGAACATTCACGGCAAGCAATTCATCGACTGCTTTTATGGCTACCACGCCTCGCTCTCCCCGCCGGAGCAGCTCTGGACGCCGGAGAAATTCGCCAAATACGGCGCCGAGCAGATGGTGCAGGACCTGTTCATCGACGGGCCGGACGACATGGCGATCTTCCAGCCCACCTACCTCAAGGATTTCTACAAGACCGGCTTCAACACGCTCGAACAGAACGCGGCGCTGAAAACCCGCTACCCCGACCGCTTCATCCTCAACGGCGCCTTCGACCCGCGCGACGGCGAGGGCGGGCTCGAAGCCCTCGAAGCCATGGCCGAGATCCACAAGATCAAGGGGGTGAAGCTCTACACCGCCGAATGGAAGGGCGACAGCCGCGGCTACAAGCTCTCCGATCCCGCCGCCTACAAGTATCTCGAACGCTGCGAGAAGCTCGGGATCAAGAACATCCACGTCCACAAGGGCCCGACCATCATCCCGCTCGACCGCGACGCCTTCGACGTCGCCGACATCGACCATTGCGCCACCGACTTCCCCAACCTCAACTTCATCGTCGAGCATTGCGGCCTGCCGCGCCTCGACGATTTCTGCTGGATCGCGGTGCAGGAGAGCAACGTCTATGGCGGCCTCGCCGTGGTGCTGCCCTTCATCCACTCGCGCCCCGGCTATTTCGCCAAGGTGATGTCCGAACTGCTGTTCTGGCTCGGCGAGGACAAGATCCTCTTCGGCTCCGACTACGGAATCTGGACGCCGCGCTGGCTGGTCGAGCGCTTCATGAGCTTCGAGATCCCCGACGAGCTGGTGAAGGAGACCGGCAAGCAGCTCACGCTCGAGGGCAAGAAGAAGATCCTCGGCGAAAACGCCGCCCGGCTCTACGGGGTCGACATCGCCGCCCAGAAGGCCAAGCTCGGCCGGATGGCGCCGGTGGCCGCGTGATGTCCATGCTCAAGGCGCGCACCGACGAGGTGCGCGCCGCTCTCGATCAGGTGACCGATCCGGAACTTGACGAGAGCGTGGTCGAGCTCGGCTTCGTCACCGGCATCGACATCGCCGAGGACGGCGCCGTCAGCGTCGGCTTCCGCCTGCCCACCTACTGGTGCGCCGCCAATTTCTCCTATCTCATGGCCGCCGACATGCGCGATGCCGTCGCCGCCCTGCCCTGGGTCACGCGCGCCGATGTCCGGCTCGACGAGCACATGTTCATCGACGAGATCAACAACGGCGTCGCCGAGGGCAAGGATTTCGCCGATGCCTTCCCGCAGGAGGCGGGCGAGAACCTCGCCGGCATCCGCCGGCATTTCGGCCTGAAATCCTTCGAGCGCCGGCAGGAGGCGCTGCTCCGCCACCTGCTCGCCGCCGGCCACGATGCGCAAGCCTTCCTCGACCTCACGGTAGAGGGTCTCGAACGCCTGGCGCTGGACGGGGAGGGGCCTGCCCTGCGCGCCCGCTACCTCGCCCGCCGCCCGCTCGCCGGCGGCGAGGATCTCGCCTTCGTCACCAGCGCCGGCGAGCGGATCATGCATGAAACGCTGAGCGTCTATCTGCGCCACATCCGCCGCGTCGGGCTGAACGCCGAGTTCAACGGCGCGCTCTGCCGCGGCCTGCTTGCCGCCCGCTATGGCGAGGCGCCGTCAACCCTGCCGGAAGAGCCGGGCCTCGCTGACTTCATCCGCCAGGGCGTCGCCAGCAGCGATCAGACGGCGCGGCCGTAATAGATGGCCGAGACATGCGTGGCCTCGGCGAAGAACAGCCAGCGCTCGGCGAACAGGCCGATGCCGGCGAGCAGGGCGGCCAGCGGCGCCGCCACCGCCGGCATCGCGCCCGCCAGCGCGAGGGCGGCCAGCAGCGCGGGTGCGGCGAAGGCGAGGACCAGCACGATCCGCCGCAGCCGTGCGGCGTGCCGCCGGGCGATCTGGTAGCCCATCTCCCGCAGCACGTAGTTCTCGGTGAAATGCGGCCGGTCGAGGGCGCGCACCGTGCCGAGTTCGGCGAGCCCGGTCGCCGAGGCGAGCGTCGTGAGCGGCCCCTGCGCGTCGATGAAGCGCCAGTAGGCCGCCTTCGCCACGCCCGCGCCGATCGCGAACACCACCGCCAGCGCCGCGGCGGCCGTAGCCGTCCCGGTCCACACCCCGAGCAGGGCCGCCAGCAGCAGCGCGCCGGAGAACGCGGCGAACAGCAGGTAGAGCGGTGCGGTGAAGCGGTTGTGCCACTGGCGGATCGGCTTCAGGCAGGCATAGATCATCGCGGTGCAGAACACCGTCCCCAGCGCCATCGCCGCCGCCACCAGCCCGAGGGCGATCGTCAGCGGCGCGGCCGCGCCCAGCGCCGCCCATGACGCCGCGAAGCCCAGCGCCGGCGCGTTGGTCGCCACCGCCGCCACCCCCTCGCGCGACAGCCAGGACGACCGCCACTGGCTGAACGCCCGCCAGGCGCGTTCCTTCCGCCCGAGATGCAGCGTCGAGGCGACCAGCCCCGCGCCGGCGAAGCCGAGCGCGATCACCACCGCCACCGGCCCGAACCACGGGCTCTCCGGCAGCGCCCCGGCGGCGCAGAAAATCCCGAGCCAGGCCAGCAGCCCGTAGCCGAAGCCGGTGAGGGTGGTCAGCAGCAGGACCGAACTTGCCGGGGTCATCGCGAAAGCACCTTGTCCACGAGGGCGAGCAGCGCGCCGCCCAGCCCGCCCGGCGCCGATGCCGGCATCTCCACCGGCCGCGTCTCGATGCGCGTCTGCCGCGGCGGCAGATACTTGTTGGTCGGCCGGTAGCCCAGCTCCGCCATCAGGTCGACGCCGCCGCGCTCCGCCACCAGTTTCGACACCCGGCTCCCGGGATCGGCGAGATCGCCGAAATGCCGCGCCCGCGACGGGCAGGTCGCCACACAGGCCGGCTCGCGCTCCGCCTCGGGCAGCGACTCGTTATAGATCCGGTCGATGCAGAGCGTGCATTTCTTCATCACCCCGTCATGCTCGTCGAATTCCCGCGCGCCATAGGGGCAGGCCCAGGAACAAAGCTTGCAGCCGATGCAGATATCCGTGTTCACCAGCACGATCCCGTCCTCGGCCCGCTTGTACGAGGCGCCGGTCGGGCAGACGGTGACGCAGAGCGGATTTTCGCAATGCAGGCACGAGCGCGGGAAATTCACCGTCTTGCCGCACCCGCCGCTGCCCTTCGCCTCGTAGGAATGGATGCGGTTGAACCACACCCCGTCCGGGTCCGCGCCATGCGGATCGTAATCCGGCAGCGGCGCGTGGTGCCCCTCGGTGTTCCATTCCTTGCAGTTCACCGCGCAGGCGTGGCAGCCGACACAGGTGTCGAGATCGATCACGAGGCCGAGCCGCCTGGCGCCCGGCTGACTCTGCGGCAGCGATGTCATCGCGCGGCTCCCTTCGTCGTCAACGCCACCGGCGCCATCCGCGGCTGGGTTTCCGCGATCGTCTCCGGCTCGCATTTCTCAAGCCTCACGGTAAGGTCGAACCACGCCGCCTGCCCGGTCACCGGGTCGGAATTCGACAGCCGCGCCCCGTCATCCCCCGCCGGCAGATATTCCGAGATCACGTGGTTGAGCAGGAAGCCGCGCACCGCCTCCGGCGCGTCCTGCGCCAGCGCCACCGCCCCGCTCCGCCGGCCGATCGCGTTCCACGTCCACACCGTGTGCGGGTTCACCCCGTCCATGATGCGGATCTGGCATTTCAGCCGCCCGGTGCGCGAAACCACCTCGACCCAGTCGTCATCCTCCAGCCCTTGTGCGGCGGCGAGGTCGCGATGCACGTAGAGCCGGTTTTCCGAATGGATCTGCCGCAGCCACGCATTGTGCGATCCCCACGAATGATACATCGACATCGGCCGCTGCGTGATCGCGTGGATCGGAAACTGTTTCATATCCGTCATGGTCTGCTCGATCGGCTCGTACCAGATCGGCAGCGGGTCCATGAACCGGGCGATGCGCGCGCGCAGCCGCTCCGGCGGCTGCACCGCCCCGTGCCCCTCGGCGGCGAGGCGGAATTTCTGCAAATGCTCGCTATAGAGATTGAGAACGATCTGGCTGTCGTCGTCGATCAGCCCCATGTCCTTGGCACCCGTCAGATAGGCCCGGTTCGCGTGCTTGTAGTAAAGCTGCTCCAGCGGCAGGTCGTAACGCGCAAACCCCTTGTTGGCGATGTAGCGGGAAATCTGCTCGGGGTTCGGCTCGCCCCGGCCGAAGGCGTTGCCGTCCGCCCCGCGGAATCCGGCCAGCGGCCCCACGCCCGGCTTGCGCTGGTGGCGCACCATGTAATCGGCATAGGAACCGTAGAGCGGCTTGCCCGGCGCCTCGGCGAAATCCGGCAGGCCGAGCCGTCCGGCAAGGTCGATCAGCACGTCCTGGAACGGCCGCACGTCGCGGTCCGGCTTCAGCACCGGCACGCGGATCGCATCCGCCGGCCCGTGCGCCGAGCCGATCGGCCGGTCGAGCAGCGAAATGCAGTCATAGCGTTCGAGATAGGTCGTGTCCGGCAGCACCAGGTCGGCATAGGCGACCGTTTCGGATTCGAACGCATCCGCGACGATCACGAACGGAATCCGATACTCGCCGTCCTCGTCGCGGTCGGTCAGCATCCGCGTCGTCTCGCCGGGATTCATCGCCGAGTTCCACGCCATGTTCGCCATGTAGAGGAACAGCGTGTCCACCCGCGCCCGCCCGGCCGCATGCGCCTCGGCGATCGCCATGTGCATCATGCCGTGAATGCCGAGCGGCGCCTCCCACGAGAACGCCCGGTCGAGCCGCAGCGGCTCGCCCGCGTCATCCACCAGCAGGTCGTCTGGCGAGGTCGGAAAGCCGAGCACGTTGCCGGTCAGCGCGCCGCGCCCGTCATGCGCCCGTCCCGCCGGGCCCGGTCCGGGCGGAATCGGCTTCGGGTGCGGCGACTTGTAGCGCCACGACCCCGGCGTATCGACGGCGCCGATCAGCATCTGCAGCACATGCAGCGCCCGGCAGGTGTGAAACCCGTTGGAATGCGCCGAAATCCCGCGCATCGCGTGCATCGCCACCGGCCGCCCGGTCATCGTCTCGTGCCGCCGCCCGTCGGTGTCGGTCCAGGCCTGCTCGATGACGACCGGCTGGCGGAAGGCGATCTCGGCGATCTCGGCGGCCAGCCGGCGGATCGTCGCCGCGGCGATGCCGCAGCGCGCTTCCACCGCCTCCGGTGCGTACTCCGCCGCCGCATAACGCTCCGCCAGAATCGCAAACGACGGCCGCGCCCGCCGCCCGTCGGGCAGCGTGAACGTCCCGAGCAGCGCGGGGTCGGTGCCGGTCGCATCCGCCCGCGCCAGCGCGCCCGCCTTGCGGTCGAAGGCCAGCGCCGCGCCATCCGCGCCGCGCGCGAACAGCCCGTGATCGGCCGCGCCCGGCGCGTCGATCACCAGGTGATGCGCGTTGGTGTAGCGGACCAGGAATTCGGTATCGACCGCCCCCTCCGCCAGCAGGCAGTGGATCAGCGCCATGATGAACAGCCCGTCGGTCCCCGGCGTGATGCCGACGAACTCGTCGGCGATCGCCGAATACCCGGTCCGCACCGGGTTGACCGAAACGATCTTCGCCCCCCGCTCCTTCAGCTTGGCGAGGCCGAGCTTGATCGGGTTGGAATCGTGGTCCTCCGCCACGCCGAACAGCAGGAACAGCTTCGCATGGTTCCAGTCCGGCTCGCCGAATTCCCAGAACGCGCCGCCCACCGAATAGAGTCCGGCGGCCGCCATGTTGACCGAGCAGAACCCGCCATGGGCGGCGAAATTCATCGTGCCGAACATCCGCGCGAAATGCCCGGTCAGCGATTGCGACTGGTCGCGCCCGGTGAAGAAGGCGAGGCGGTGCGGATCGCTGGCGCGGATGCCCGCGAGCCGCGCCGTCACGATCGCCATCGCCTCGTCCCAGCCGATGGCCTCGAATTCGCCCGCCCCGCGCGGGCCGACCCGCTTCAGCGGCGAGCGCAGCCGCGCCGGCGAGGTGACCGACATGATCCCCGCCGATCCCTTCGCGCACAGCACGCCGCGATTGATCGGATGGTCGCGGTTGCCCTCGATGTAGCGCAGCTTCCCGTCCCTGAGATGCACCTTGATGCCGCAGCGGCAGGCGCACATGTAACAGGTGGTGTGGGCGACCTCGTCGCCGACCGGCGCGTGATAGGCAATCCTGTCTTCGGGCATGGCAGTTCTCCGCCCGGATTTATGACGCCCCGCACCGCTTCAGGCCATCGTCCCTGACCGATCCGTTTGATCGGTTCAACCGATCGGTTCGCGCCTGCGGGCGTCCCCCGCGGCACTCACCGCCGCCGCCAGCCCGTCGATATCCGCCGCCCTCGTCCGGTGATTGACGATCGCCGCCCGCAGCGCCCGCACCCCGTCGATCGTCGTGGTCGAGATCACGTAGCGCCCGCTCTCCTGGATATCGGCGGCGATCGCGGCGTTCAGCGCGTCCAGCCCGTCGCCGCCGTCATCGTAGCGGAAACACACGATGTTGAGCGGCACCGGCGCGAGCCGCGCGAGAAGCGGCGCCGCATCCACCGAGGCCGCGAGCCGCGCCGCCAGCGCGCAGCAATCATCGACGATGCCGCCCAGCGCCGCGGTGCCATAGGCCTCGATCGTCATCCACACCTTCAGCGCCCGGAACCCGCGCGAGAGATCCGGCCCCATGTCGCACGGCCAGGGCGCGCCGCCCGAAAGCCCCCGCGCCGTCGTCGTCAGATACGAGGCATCCTGCGCGAAGGCATCCAGCATCAGCTGCCGGTCGCGCACCAGGATGCAACCGGAATCGTATTGCACCTGCGCCCATTTGTGGAAGTCGAACGCCACCGAATCCGCCTCGCCGATCCCCGCGACCAGCTCCCGCCTCGCCGGCGAGGCCGCCGCCAGCGCCCCGAACGCGGCGTCGACGTGAAACCACATCCCCTCCCGCCGGGCGATCGCGGCGAGGGCGGCCAGATCATCGATCGCCCCCACATCGACCGATCCCGCGGTGCCGACGATCATGAACGGCTCCGCCCCCGCCGCCCGATCGGCGGCGATCGCCGCCTCCAGCGCCGCGAGGTCGATCCGTCGGTCGGCGCCGAGCGCCACCCGCCGCAGCGCCGCGCCGCCGAGCCCGGCCATGTCGAACGCGCCCGGCACGCACCGATGCACCCCCGCCTGCGCGTAGCCGGTAAGGCGCCGCCCGCCGAGCCCGTCCTGCCGCACCGCCGCGCCGCAATGCGCCCGCCGCGCGCAGAGCAGGGCGATGAAATTCGCGATCGACGATCCGGTCACCATCAGCCCGCCGGTCGCCGCCGGCAGGCCGAGCAGCTCCGCCGCCCAGGCCACCACCTGCCGTTCGACTTCGAGCCCGACATGATCCCGCCCGCCGCAATTCTCGTTGAGCCCGCCGGCCAGCAGTTCCGCCAGCATCCCCACCGCGTTGCCGCCGCCCTGCACCCAGCCCATGAAGCGCGGGTTCGCGTTGCCCGAGGCATAGGGCGCGATCCGTGTGGCGAAGGCGTCATAGGCGGCGGCGGCCCCGATCCCCTCGCGCGGCACCGGGGCGCGGAACCCCGCGCGCACCGCGTCCGGCATCGGTTGCCAGACCGGCGCCGCGCCAAGCCCTTCCAGCCGGTCGAACATGTCGTCCATCATCCGGTGCCCCAGCGCGCGGAGCTCGGACCAGTCCTCGGGATCAAGCGTTGCCATGGACGCTGCTTATGCGCGCCGGCGCGGGCGGTAAAGCCCGCCAGACATAACCCGGTAAAGCCCGCCAGATGTGACCCGGCAAAGCCCGCCCGCGCCGCCTAGTCGTCCCCGGTGACGGCGATTTCCTTCTGCCGCTCGCGCGCCCGGCGCGAGACGCGCATCCGCAGCGTCTCGAACGTCACATACAGCAGCGGGATCACGAAAATGCCGATGCCGCTGGCGAAGATCATCCCGGCGAAGACCGGCGTGCCCAGCGACCGCCTGGTGATCTGCGCCGCCCCGGTCGCCACCACCAGCGGCAGCAGCCCGAAGATGAAGGCGATCGAGGTCATCATCACCGCGCGGAACCGCATCCTCGCACCCAGCACCGCCGCCTCGCGGATGCCCATGCCCTCCTCGCGCCGCTCCTTGGCGAACTCGACGATGAGGATGCCGTTCTTCGCCGCCAGCGCGATCAGCACGACGAGCCCGATCTCGGCATAGAGGTCGATCGTCAGCCCGCCGAGCACGATGCCGAGCATCGCCCCGAACACGCCGACCACGACCGAGAGCAGCACCGGCACCGGAATGATCCAGCTCTCGTACAGCGCCACCAGGAACAGATAGGCGAAGATCAGCGACAGGATGAACACATAGGCCGCCTGGCCCTTGGCCTGCTGCTGCAGATAGGCGGTGCTGGTCCAGTCATACGAGAAGCCGGCCGGCAGCACGCGGGCGGAAATCCGGTCCATCGCCGCCAGCGCCGCCCCGGACGACACGCCCGGCGCCGGCGAGCCGAACACCGGTGCGGCCAGCGAGTCGTTGTAGCGGCTGACGATCTGCGGGCCGAGCCGCGTGTGCGCCGTCGCCAGCGAGCGGAGCGAAACCATCTTGCCGGAATCGCTGCGCACATAGATCCGCCAGATCGCGGCGCGCGTGTCGCGGTCGGCCGAGGCGGCCTGGATGTTCACCTGCCAGACCTGGCCGAACATGTTGAACTGGTTGACGTAGAACCCGCCCAGCGAGGCCTGCAGCGCCTGGAAGATCGAGGAGATCGGCACGCCGAGCGCCTGCGCCTTGGCGCGGTCGATATCGAGATAGACCGAGGGGTTGTTCGCCGCGTAGGTGCTGAACACATGCGCGAGCTTCGGGTCCGAATTCGCCGCGACGATCAGCCCCTTGAGCACCGAATTGAATTTCTGCTGGCTCGCGCCGGCGACGTTCTCAAGCTCGTAGGTGAAGCCGCCATTGGTCGACAGCCCGATGATCGGCGGCAGGTTGAAGGCGACGATGTTCGCTCCCTGCACCTGCGAGCCCATCGCGAAGATCTTGCGGATCACCGCCTGCACCGAATTCTTCGGCCCCGGCCGCTGCGCGAACGGCTTCAGGTGCGCCACCATGAACAGCGCGTTCGGCTCGGTCGCCGAGTCGAGGATCGAGTAGCCGTTGATGGCGATCACGTCCTGCACCTGCGGCAGGGTGTGGATCATCTTCGCCAGCTTCTGCCCCATCGCGTCGGTCCGCTGCAGCGAGGCGCCGGGCGGCAGCGTCGCCTGGATGAACAGCGCGCCCTGGTCCTCGTCCGGCAGGAACCCGCCCGGCGTGATCCGCGCGAGCAGGAACGCCGCCACCCCGAAGGCGACGATCACCATCAGCCCCAGCACCGAGCGCGCGATGAGCCGGCCGATCAGCCGGCTGTAGCCCGCCCGCGTCCGTTCGATGAAATCGAGGACGCGCGCCATGATGCCGTGCCCGTGCTCGCCCCGGCGCAGCAGGATGGCGCAGAGTGCCGGCGACAGTGTGAGCGCGTTCAGCGCCGAGATCAGCATCGCCGTGCTGATCGCCACCGCGAACTGGGTGAACAGCAGGCCCGACAGGCCGGGGATGAACGCCGTCGGCACGAACACCGAGAGCAGCACCAGCATGATCGCGATGATCGGCGCCTGGATCTGCGCCATCGCCACCTTCGCCGCCTCGCGCGGCGACAGCTCCGGCCGCTCCGCCATCACCCGCTCGATATTCTCGACGACGACGATGGCGTCATCCACCACCAGCCCGGTCGCCACCACCAGCGCCAGCAGCGTCACCGTGTTCGCCGAATAGCCGAGGGCGAGCATGCACGCGAAGCTGCCGAGCAGCGCGATCGGCACGACGATCGTCGGCACCAGCGCCGCCCGCCACGAGCCGAGGAAGAAGAACACCACGAGCACGACCAGCGCGAACGCCTCGGCCAGCGTCTTGATCACCTCGCTGATCGTGTCCGAAACGAAGCTGCTGGAATTGTAGACCGTCTTGCTCGCGAGGCTCGCCGGAAACCGCTTCGAGAGCCGGGCGATCTCCGCCGACACCCGCCCCGAGGTCGCCACCGCGTTCGCCCCCGGCGAGAGGAACACGCCGATGGCGACACCGGGATGCCCGTTGATCCGGTCGACCTGGTTCTCGCTCTGCGGCCCGAGGCGGATCTTCGCCACGTCCTTCAGCCGCAGCAGCGAGCCGTCCCTGTTGCCGCGGATGACGATGTTGCCGAACTGCCGGGCCGATGTCAGCCGCCCCTCGGTCTGCACCGAGAGCTGGTATTGCTGCTTGCCGGCGATCGGCATCAGCCCGATCGTGCCGACCGGCGCCTGGGTGTTCTGGTCCTGGATCGCGCTGATCAGGTCCGCCGGCGTCAGCCCGAGCTGGGCGAGGCGGGCGGTGCTGAAGATCACCCGCATCGAATAGTCCTGCTCGCCGAACATGAACGCCTGGCCCACCCCCGGCACGCGGCCGAGCGGGTTGAGCACGTTGATCTTCACGTAGTTCGAGATCTGCAGCGGCGTGAGCTTGTTGTCCGGGCTGTAGAAGAACATGAACTCCAGCACCGAGGCGGAGCGCTTGCGCACCGTCAGCCCTTCCTTCTGCACCTCGGCCGGCAGCTGGGTCAGCGCCTGCTGCACCGCGTTGGTGACATTGACGGTGTCGATGTCCGGGTTGCTGCCGAGCTTGAAGGTGACGGTCAGGTTGTAGGAGCCGTCATTCGCCGTGGTCGAGGCGTAATAGATCTCGTCGCTCAGCCCGTTGATCTGCTGCTCGATCGGCTCGGCCACGGTGTCGTTCACCACCTGCGCCGAGGCGCCCGGATAGGTCGCGGTCACCTGCACCGCCGGCGGCACGATCGAGGGGAACTGCGCCACCGGAATCCGCGTCATCGCGATGATGCCGGCGATGGTGATCACGATCGCGATCACCATCGCGAAGCGCGGCCGGTCGATGAAGAAGGAGGGGATCACGGCCTCAGCCCTGTGCGACCGGCGAGGCAATCACCTTCGCATTCGCCTTCACCCCGGGATGCACCTTCTCCACGCCATCGACGATCACCTTCGTCCCGATGGCCAGCCCGCTCGCGATCGTCGCGGTCGCCGGCGTGGTCGAGGCGAGCTTGACGTCGGCGCGCGCCACCTTGCCGTCCTTGCCGACGGTCAGCACATAGTCGCCCACCTGGTCGGCCAGCACCGCGTCGCGCGGCAGCACGATCTTGTCCTCCGGCGTGCGGCTGCGCACGATCACGGTGACGAACTCGCCGCTGGTCAGCTCGCGGTCGCTGGTGCGCGCATTGCCGAGCCCCTTGATCACCGGGTTCGGAATCGTCCCCTGCATCGCGAGGCTGTCGGTCGACTGGCTGATCTGGTTGCTGGTGAAGTCCAGCGTGCCCTCCTGCCGGTCCATCCGCCCGTCCGGCAGCTTCACCCGCAGCACCACGCCGGCGAGCCCGCCCTGCGTCGCCAGCCGCTGGCGCAGCCGGATCGCATCGCGCGTCGGCATCGAGAAGACGATGTTCATCGGGTTCTGGCTCACCACGGTGGAGAGCGTTCCCGTATTCGGCCCGACGACATTGCCGATATTCACCGCGCTCGCGCCGATCCGCCCGTCGAGCGGCGCGCGGATCTGGGTATAGGCGAGGTTGATCGCCGCGGTCTCGCGCGCCGCCTCGGCGGCCTGCAGCTTCGCCGCCGCACTTTCCGCCGCCGCCTTGTCGTCGTCGTAGGTCGATTGCTGTCCGGCCGGCGTGTGCAGCAGCCGCGCCGCGCGCTCCAGCGTCAGCTCCGCGTTGTCGAGCGTCGCCTGCGCGTCGGCGACATTCGCCTTCGCCTGGTCGAACGCCGCCTGGTACGGCCGCGGCTCGATCACGTAGAGCAGCTGCCCCTTCTTCACCTCCGCCCCCTGGCGGAACAGGCGCTTCTCCAGATACCCGGTCACCCGCGGCACGAGATTGACGATATGCGCCGCCTGGATCCGCCCGATGAAGCTGTCCTGCTGGTAGACCTTCTGCGGCTTCACGACGACGACGCTGACCACCGGCGGCGGCGGCGCAGCGGCCCGCGCCCCGGCGATGCCGAGGGCAAGGACGGTCACGAAGCCGGCGGCGCGGCAGGCCGTGGCATGAAGCGATCGGCGCATGCGGTTCCTCTTTGTGTGGCGCGGATGGATTCGGGCGCGGACGACAGGAGAGAGATCGGCGCGGACGCCGCCGCCGCAACCCCGCTTCGCGCAGGAACGGCAAGACTCCTGTCCTGCCTCTCAATAATGGAGACGGGGCCGCGCCGTCAATTGCGCGACCCCGTTCCGCCAGCCGGTTTTGCGGGAGCCTCCGGCGTTGTTAATATATCGGTATCAGAACGAAATCTGCGTCGCCTGCATCACCTGCGGCAGCGCGCGGATCGCGGCGAGCGCGTCGTCCGGCAGGGTCTCGTCGATCGAGATCAGGCACACCGCATCGCCGCCCTTCTCGGTCCGGCCGAGATGGAAGGTGGCGATGTTGATGCCCTTCTCGGCGAGAATGGCGCTGCACTGGGCGATGAATCCCGGCTTGTCGCGGTTGGTCACATAGAGCATGTGCCGGCCGAAATCCGCCTCGACCTTGATGCCCTTCACCTCGACCAGCCGCGGCTTCGCCCCGCCGAACAGCGTGCCCGACACGGTGCGCGTCTGCTCGTCCGTCGTCACCGAAACGCGGATCAGCGTCTGGTATTCGCAGTCGCGGTCGAACACCGTCTCCGCCAGCTCGATCCCGTGGTCCCGCGCGAAGACCGGCGCGTTGACCATGTTGACACCTTCCATCATCGGCGCGAGCAGCCCGGCGAACAGCGCCGCCGAGAGCGGGCGCTGGTTCACATGCGCGGCCGCGCCCTCGTATTCGATGCCGACCTTGCGGATCACGCCCTGCCGCGCCTCGGTGAGCTGCCCCGCGAAACTGCCGAGCAGCTGGCAAAGCTCCATGTAGGGCTTCAGCCTCGGCGCGTCCTCGGCCGAGACCGAGGCCATGTTGATCGCGTTCGTCACCGCCCCGGTCAGCAGGAAATCGCTGATCTGCTCGGCCACCTGCAACGCCACGTTCTCCTGCGCCTCGGTCGTCGCGGCCCCCAGATGCGGGGTGCAGACCACGTTCGGCAGCGCGAAGAGCGGGCTTTCCTTCGCCGGCTCGACCTCGAACACGTCGAGTGCGGCGCCCGCCACATGGCCCGATTTCAGCGCGTCGTACAGCGCCGCCTCGTCCACCAGCCCGCCGCGCGCGCAGTTGATGATGCGCACACCCGGCTTGGTCCTGGCGATGCTTTCGCGCGAGAGGATGTTGCGCGTCTGCTCGGTCAGCGGCGTGTGCAGGGTGATGAAATCCGCCCGCGCCAGCACCGTGTCCAGATCCGCCTTCTCGACGCCGAGCGTCGTCGCCCGCGCCTCGGTCAGGTAGGGGTCATAGGCCAGCACGCGCATCTTCAGCCCGAGCGCGCGGTCGGCGACGATCGAGCCGATATTCCCCGCCCCGATCAGGCCGAGCGTCTTGCCGGTCAGCTCGACGCCCATGAACCGGTTCTTCTCCCACTTCCCCGCCTTGGTCGAGGCCGAGGCCTCCGGCAGTTCCCGCGCCAGCGCGAACATCAGGCCGATCGCGTGCTCGGCGGTGGTGATGGCGTTGCCATAGGGCGTGTTCATCACCACCACGCCGCGCGCGGTGGCCGATTTCACGTCCACGTTGTCGACGCCGATGCCCGCGCGGCCGATCACCTTCAGGTTGGTCGCCGCGTCCAGCAACTCGCGCGTCACCTTGGTCGCCGAGCGGATGGCGAGCCCGTCGAATTCGCCGATGATCTCGCGCAGTTCCGCCGGGGCGAGCCCGGTCTTCACCGTCACGTCGATGCCGCGCCGCTTGAAGATGTCGATGGCGGCGGGAGAAAGCTTGTCGCTGATCAGAACCTTGGGCATGTCTCAGGCCTTCGCGGAAATGTCGGAATGAACGGCGTCGATCGCCCAGTCGATCCAGGGCAGCAGCGCCTCGATGTCGGCGGTCTCGACGGTCGCACCGCCCCAGATCCGCAGCCCCGGCGGCGCGTCGCGATAGGCGCCGATGTCATGGGCGACACCTTCGGCCTCCAGCAGCGCGGCGACCCGCTTCGCCGCCTTCGCCTGCGCCTCGGCATCGAGGGCGGCGAACCACGGCGCTGCGATGACGAGGCAGATCGACGTGCAGGAGCGGATCGCCGGATCGGCGGCGAGGAACTCCACCCGCGCATTGCCCTCGGCCCAGCGCGCGATCGCCGCGAGATTCCGTTCCGAACGCGCAATCATGGCCTTGAGCCCGCCGATGCCCTCGGCCCAGCGCAGCCCGTCCAGCGCGTCCTCCACCGCCAGCATCGACGGGGTGTTGATCGTCTCGCCGGCGAAAATCCCCTCGATCAGCTTGCCGCCCGAGGTCAGGCGGAAAATCTTCGGCAGCGGCCGCTCCGGCTTGTAGGTCAGCAGCCGCTCCACCGCGCGCGGCGAAAGCGCCAGCATCCCGTGCGCCGCCTCGCCGCCCAGCGCCTTCTGCCAGGACCAGGTCACCACATCGAGTTTTTCAAAGGGCAGTTCCATCGCGAACGCGGCCGAGGTCGCGTCCGCGATCACCAGCCCTTCACGATCCGCCGGAATCCAGTCGCCGTTCGGCATCCGCGCGCCCGAGGTCGTGCCGTTCCAGGCCAGCACCACGTCATGGCTGAAATCGACGGCGGCAAGATCGGGAATCTGTCCATAGGGCGCGCTCAGCACCCGCGCGTCGGCGAGCTTGAGCTGCTTGAGCACATCGGTCGCCCAGGCTTCGGAAAAACTCTCGAACGCCAGCACGTCGACCGGCCGGGCGCCGAGCATCGACCACAGCGCCATCTCGACGGCGCCGGTGTCCGAGGCGGGAACGATGCCGAGCCGCCAGTCGGACGGCAGGCCGAGAATGTCGCGCGAGCGGGTGATCACCTCGGCGAGCTTCGCCTTCGGCTCCTTGGCGCGGTGGCTGCGGCCGAGCATCGCGCCGGAAAGCGCCTCGAGCGTGAAGCCGGGCCGCTTGGCGCAGGGGCCGGAGGAAAAATTCGGATTGTGGGGGCGGTGTTGCGGCTTCGCGTGCGCGGCCGCGGCGGCGTCTGCCATCGATGGTCTCCCTTGCAGAAGATAAGCGCCCCGGTGGGGGGGCGTGACCCGCCGCGGCATGTATCCGGCTTTTCGCGCCGCCGCAAGCAAAACCGTGCGCCGCTTCAGCGCGCGTCCTTCATGGCTGCAATCAGGAATTCACGGTTGCCATCCCCGCCCTCGATCGGGCTGGGGATGATGCCGAGCCCCCGCCAGCCGGGAATCTGCGCGAACCAGTCGCCGATCTCGCCGCACACCCGTTCATGCACGGCAGGGTCGCGCACGATCCCGCCCTTGCCGACCGCCTCCGGCCCCGCCTCGAATTGCGGCTTGATCAGCGCCACCGCGAAGGCGTCCTTCCCGCACAGCGCGAGGCCCGCCGGCAGCACCTTGCGCAGCCCGATGAAACTCGCGTCGCACACAACCGCACCGAGTCCGCCCGGTATCCCCGTGGCCGACAGGTCGCGCGCGTTCACCCCCTCATGCAGACGCACCCGCGCATCGTCGCGCAGGGCAGGGGCCATCTGCCCGTGGCCCACATCCACCGCGTGCACCAGCGCCGCGCCGCGCGCGAGCAGCACCTCGGTGAACCCGCCGGTCGAGGCGCCGATATCGAGGCAGGTCCGGTTTTCCGGTGACAATCCGAAATGATCGAGGGCGGCGATCAGCTTCAGCGCCCCGCGCGAGACCCAGGCGGCGCCGGCATCGGCCACGCTCAGCGCCTCGTCGTCGCCCACCATCTCGCCCGGCTTGCCGATCGTCCGTCCGCCCGCGCTCACCAGGCCGCGCCGGATCGCCTCCTGCGCCCGCGCCCGGCTCGCGAAATGCCCGCGCGCGACGAGGGCGAGATCGGCCCGGCCGCGCGCCACGCCGGTCTCAGCCGCGGGCGAGCCGCTTCGCGGTGCGCAGCAGGATCTGCCGGTCCTCCGCAGCGCAGGCGCGGTACAGCCGCATCAGCGCCAGCTCGTCGCCCTGCAGCGACCCGGTCTCCCCCGAGACCAGATAGGCGATCGAGGTGCCGAGCACCTTCGAAATCCGTTCGAGATTTTCCCGGACCTGCCCGGCCCGGTCGGTTTCCCACTGCGCGATCGCCGAGCGCGACACGCCGAGCTGCGCGGCAAACTCGTCCTGGGTGAGATTGTTCGCAAGGCGCAAGGCGCGGATTCGTTGCCCGACCGATTCCGGGGGCGTCTGTTTCTTCGGTGCCATGGTGTCAACATAAAGACGTGCCGGGAGTCGCGCCAGCCGCCGTTAAGGGATTTGACAAAAAAAACGTGACGAATAATAACTTTTTTTGTCAGGCCTCCTGATGGGTCCGTTATCATGTCTCATCTGTCTCAAAAATCAAAAATTGAGATTTTCCGAGGCAACGACATGTTGCTCCGCAACACATGCCGGATCATGACGCGCGTCTGGCCGCCGCGTTAACAAATGAAGAAACTTCGTCGGGCGAAAAAGCAACCTGCGCTGGTAGTCAGGCTGACAGACTCAGCCTTGCAACCTTGCCGCGAAAAACCCGTCCATGCCGCCGCGCTCCGCCCACATTCCGGGATGGGTGGCAAGGTCGCCCGCCGGCGTCACCGCCTCGGCCAGCCCCGGCAATTCCGCCGCGCCGAGCGGCGCGCGCCGCAGCCCGAGCCGCCCGCACGCCGCCTCGATGCGCCGGGCGCCTTCCTCCGGCTGCAGCGAGCAGACGGCGTAGACCAGCGTCCCGCCCGGCGCGAGCATCGCCGCCGCGGCGTCGAGCAGCCGGTCCTGCAATGTGGCGCAGGTCTCGATGTCGCGCGGCCGCCGCAGATGCAGGATCTCCGGGTGCCGGCGGATCGTCCCGGTCGCCGAGCACGGCGCATCCAGCAGGATCGCGTCGAAGCGTTGCGCCGGCCGCCAGTCCAGCGCGTCCGCCGCCACCGTCTCCGCCGCGAGGCCGAGCCGGTCGAGATTCTCCCGCAGCCGCACCAGCCGGCGCGCGTCGCGGTCGAGCGCGGTCACCGCCGCGCCGGCGGCGGCGAGCTGCGCGGTCTTGCCGCCCGGCGCCGCGCAGAGATCGAGCACCCGCCGCCCGGCCACGTCGCCGAGCAGCCGCGCGGGCAGGGCGGCCGCCGCGTCCTGCACCCAGAGCGTGCCGGCGGCATAGCCGTAAAGCTGGGTCACGTCGGTGCCCGCCGGCAGCCGCACCGATCCGGTCGGCAGCCGCTCGCCGCCCTCCGGCACCGCCGCCCCGTCCTTCAGCGTGAGATCGAGCGGCGCCTCGCCCTGGTGCGTGGTGGCGATCGCCCGCGCCGCCGCCCCCCACGAGGCCCAGAGCCAGGCCGGCGTGTCCAGCCGCGGCGAATCGAGCGCCTCCAGCGCCGCCGCCCCCTCGGCGCTCACCTTGCGCAGCACCGCGTTCACCAGCCCCGCGAACTTGCCGAGCCCGCGCGCATGCGCGAGCCCCACCGCCGTGCTCACCGCCGCGTGCGCCGGCGCGCCGAGCAACGCGAGCTGTGCCGCGCCGATCCGCAGGATGTGCCGCACCGGCGCCGGCGGCGCGCGCCGCAGATGGGGTTCGAGAATGGCGTCGAGGCTGCCGAGCCGCCGCAGCACCGCGGCCGCGATCCGGTGCGCCGCCGCCCGGTCGCGCGGTGCGATGTCCGCGAGCCCGGCCAGCGCCGCGTCCAGCGGCGCGCGCCGGTCCAGCACGGCGGACAGCAGCGCGAACGCCGCATCGCGGGTCGGATCGCCCCCTGTCTTCGTCATGCGCACCATTCAACCTGGGGAAAGAAGCGGGATGGTGGAGCTGAGGGGAATCGAACCCCTGACCTCCTCATTGCGAACGAGGCGCTCTCCCAACTGAGCTACAGCCCCATCCCTGCGCGGCCAATCGCGCACCCTGAGCCGGAAGTCAAGCCACCTCGTCCGCCTTGTCACGTTGCGCGAAACGCCGTGCTTCGCTAACCCGGGCACCAGCCAAGGAGGGTTACGATGCTCGGAGCGGTTTTCTGGTTCCTCGACGAGGCCATCCAGATCTACATCTACATCATGATCGCGGCGGCGATCTTCAGCTGGCTCATGGCGTTCGGCGTGCTCGACACCCGCAACCACATCGTCTACCGGATCGAGGATTTCCTCTTCCGCGCCACCGAGCCCTTCCTCGCGCCGTTTCGCCGCTTCATCCCCGCGATCGGCGGCATCGACATTTCCTTCATCGTCGGCTTCCTGCTGCTGCGCGCGCTGCAGATCTTCCTCGGCGGGCTCTACGGCCACCTCGCCGCGATGGGCTACCAGTGAGCGCCCCGATGGCGGCCCGCGTCATCGACGGCAAGGCGGTCGCCGCCGCCCTGCGCGCCGAGGTGGCCGCCCGCGCCGCCACCTTGCCCTACGCGCCCGGCCTCGCCGTCGTCCTCGTCGGCGAGGACCCGGCGAGCCAGGTCTATGTCCGCAACAAGGAGCGCGCCGCGAAGGCGGCCGGCTTCGCCAGCGAGACCATCCGCCTGCCCGCGAGCGCGAGCCAGGCCGAGCTGCTCGCCCTGATCGCCCGCCTCAACCGCGATCCCGCGGTCGACGGCATCCTCGTCCAGCTGCCCCTGCCGGCCGGCATCGACCCGCAGGCGGTGATCCGCGCGATCGACCCGGCCAAGGATGTCGACGGCTTCCACCCCGACAATGTCGCCGCCCTCGCGCTGGGCACGCCCTTCCTCGTGCCCTGCACCCCGCGCGGCGTGATGAAGCTGCTCGCCGCCGCCGGCATCGCCCCGCGCGGCGCCCGCGCCCTCGTGCTCGGCCGCTCCAACATCGTCGGCCGCCCGATGGCCGCCCTGCTGCTCGCCGCCGACGCCACCGTCACCATCGCCCATTCCCGCACGCGCGACCTCGCCGCCGAATGCCGCCGCGCCGAAATCCTGATCGCCGCGGTCGGCCGCGCCGAAATGGTGAGGGGCGACTGGGTCTCCCCCGGCGCCACGGTCATCGATGTCGGCATCAACCGCACGGCGGCGGGCGGGCTGGTCGGCGACGTCGCCTACGCGGAGGCCGCCGCCGTCGCCGGCGCGATCACCCCGGTCCCCGGCGGCGTCGGGCCGATGACCATCGCCTGCCTGCTCGAAAACACCCTGATCGCCGCCGCCGCCCGCCGCTGAGTTTTTGCTCCGGCGCCGGCGCGGCCACCCGCGAACGGGTGAGGGCGCCTCACCCCGCGTCGTGCCGGACGCGGTTACCCCTCGATCTGTCGGACGCGGTTATTCCGCGTCTTGCCGGACGCGGTTATCCCTCGATCTGTCGGACGCGGTTAACCCTCGATCTGTCGGACGCGGTTATCCCGCGTCGGGCGACAGCACCGCGCAGCCGGTCGGCCCGCCCTGCAACTGCCGGCAGGCGCTCACCGCGGCGCTGTGCGGCAGGTTGACGAACCGCGCCCGGTAGAACCGGCCCCGCGCGGTCGAGATCGGCTCGACCACCGGCTGCCCCTTCATCAGCATGGCCACCGCGCTCAGCTCGGCGATGCCGAGCGCCGCCTTGGCGTGCGCCGGGGTGTCGTAGGCGCCGACCTGGATGCTCCAGCGCCCGCCGCCGAGCTGCCGCGTCGGCTGCGGTGCTGCGGCAACCGGCGCCCGCGCCGCCGCGAGGCGCATCGTCGCCGGGCGCGGCGCCGCCACCGCGCGCGGCGCCAGCGCGCTCGCGGTGCGGATGGAAGGCGTCGCCTGCCGGGTCACCGGCGGCCCGTCCATCACCGGCGTCGCCGCCTCGGCCGAGGGAATCAGCGAGAACCCGCCGAACCCGTGCGGCCGGCGCACCGGCGGCATGGACCGCGTGGCCACCGCCACCGGCACGGCCTGCGGCTCCACCGCGGCGGGCGGCGCGAGCGCGGCCACGCGCACCGGCGCCGGCGCCGGCGAGGGCGATGGCGCGGGCAGCGTCGGCGCCGTCTGCCGCATCGCGATCTGCGCCTGGTTCAGCCGCGAGGTCTCGCCGCCATCGTCCGCCGGGCGGATGCCCGCCGGAATCCGCGTCGGCAGCTGGTTCATCGCCACCGCCTCCGCCTCGGACGGCCCGGCCGGATACACGCCGGCGATCTGCGGCGCGATCATCGCCACATAGTGCCGCGTCTGCGCCGGCAGCGGCTGGCGGTAGTCGAGATAGTCGTCGAGCCGCCCCGGCCCCGCGTTATACGCGGCGAGGAAGCCCGGCGAGCCGTAGATCTCGTACATCTGGTGGATATACGCCGTCCCCGCCATGATGTTGTCGAGCGGGTTGAACGGGTCCGGCCCCAGCCCGTAGCGCGCCGCCATCTCCTGGTAGGTCTCGGGCTCCAGCTGCATCAGCCCCATCGCCCCGGCGCTGGAGACGGTGAGATGCCCGTTCATGTATTCGTGCCCGCCCGACTCGACATGCATCACCGCGCGGATCCATTTCGCCGGCACGTCGAACCGCGCCGAGGCCTGCTCGATATACGGCCCCCACGGGTCGCCGGGCGGTCCCGGCGGGCGGTAATCGGCCGGCGCGTTGGCGGCGTAGCGCGCCGCGAGCTGGCTCGGGCTCAGATTGGCCTGCCGGGTCGAACAGGCGGCCAGCAGGGCGAGGGCGGAGAGTCCGGCGAATCGCCAGGCGTGTCGCAGCTTCGCGGTCATCGCGGACGGCTCGCGCGGAGCGGGGCGGGGTGGAACGCAGCGTTCAACACGTGTCTCCCATCGCAGTTCGGCGCGGCGCGTGGCATCCGCCCGGGGGGGTTGGGGCGGCCAGCCGCTCCGTTGCGCCGGCAGCCTCGCCCGGCACATGAAATTCGTCTCATAACCGCTTAACTTATCGGCGATTTCAAGGCAACATGATTCTGCAAATCACCGCGCATCCGCGCATCGGAGATCCCGCGATGACCCGTCTCCCGCCACCCGCCCGTGCGATCGGCCTTTTTCTCCTGCTCGCCGGCTGCGCCGCGCCGCCGCCGCCCGCGCCGCCGCGCGCCGCC
>NZ_JFHO01000068.1:0-6773 GCF_000724705.2 Acidiphilium sp. JA12-A1 | reverse complement strand
CGGATGTTGATCGAGGCGGCCTGGAGTTACCGACATCCCGCCCGGGTCAGCCGGGAATTGCTGTTGCGCCAGGAAGGATTGCCCCGGCCGATCCGCGAGATCGCCTGGAAGGCGCAGTTGCGCCTCTGTCGGCGTTATCGCCGCCTGACCCATACCGGCAAGCAGGCCAATGTCGTCACCACCGCGATTGCCCGCGAGTTGGCCGGCTTTATCTGGGCCATCGCACGGAAGGCCGAAATCGCGGCCGGCTGAACAATCGGATATTCGAAGCATACCCGGGAGGTGCCCACACTGATCAAACCCATCTGCAGCCGGGCAAGGCTGGAGGCGCGGTCACGGCCGGAGAACCCTCGCAGCCACTATCAGCCGGGACTTTCCGACGCTGGTCCCTAGACCGAGGCAGCTCCACGACGCATCAGGTCCTGCGGTTCCAATCCGCGTATCAGAGGATGATCTACCGTCGTTTCGGGATTGCGCCTCCAGCCTTACCCAGTCGCAGTCAAACCGAACCGCTTGCTTGCTCATCAGCAAGCAGAAGAAATCTCTTGCCTGCAGCTTGAAATGGCGAACATGAGAGCGGGCTAATCTCGACGATGAAACTTGACCCTCGGCGGCTCAATTGCTCAGCGGTGACCGGAATAAGCCGCATTTCAGGAGGCAGAACGATAGCACCCGACGACAAGAGCGTCAGCTTACCAGCCGCGTATAAGATGCGAAGGGGCATTGATGGATCCCCTCCCTATCGCACGAGTTGCAAACCAAGCGAATTATTATGCACGCAAATAATGCTATCACTGTCTCACCACACCGTTTCGGATGCAACAATTTGTATGTAATGTTACATTTGCCGGTGCAGGTTCTGCTTCAGTCCAGCTTCGCGCGACGCTTGCTTTGCCTCGTGGGTCAGCACGTCGATCCTCTCAATGGTGTGCCACAGTTCGCGGTCGCTGCAGGGGCACCAGCAGGCCACGATTGGGCAACTGCGCGAACCGGCCGATCTCCGCCGCCGGCTGGCCGAACAGGTAGCCCTGCACGAAATTGCAGCCGCAATCCCGCACGAAGGCCAGCGCCTCCGGCGTCTCGATCATCTCGGCGACCGTCGAGATCCCCATGCGCCGGCACAGTTCGGTCAGCGCGCTGAGGAAGGCGCGGCCCTTCTGCGCCCGCTGGGCGTGGCGGATCGCCGCGCCGTCGAACTTCACCGCGTCGACCTCCAGCGCCGAGAGATAGCGGAACGACGCGGCGCCGGCGCCAAAATCGTCGAGCGCCACGCTAAAGCCGCGCCGCCGCAGCCCCTGGATAAAGCCGTTCGCCGCGTCGAGATCGGCGATCTGCGCGCTTTCGGTGATCTCGAACGACAGCCGGCGGCGCAGCCAGTGGTTCTCCTCCAGCAGCCGGTGCAGCCCCTCGGCATAGGCGGCGCTGTTGATCGACCGGCCGGAAATGTTGACCGCAAGGCAGATATTCTCGTTGTTCAGCGGCAGCGTCCTGAACCAGGACACTGCCTTGCGCGCCATCGCGAGGTCGAAATCCTCGATCAGCCCGGTTTCCTCGGCGAGCCGGATGGTCTCGAAGGGCGAGCCGGTGCCTGCCTGGTCGAACCGGGCCAGCGCCTCGAAGTGATCAATCGCGCCGCTGTAGAGATCGACGATCGGCTGGAAGGCGATGCCGAACACCCCGTCATCGATCGCGCGGCGCAGCCGCGTCACGCTGCCCATCGCGTCGCTCAGCCGCTCGCGCAGCCGCTGCCCCGCCTCGTGCAGCGACAGTTCGCTGCCCTCGCCGAACCGGTGCATCGCATAGACCAGCCCGCGGGCGAGGTCGCTCTCGCTCATCCCCTCCGCCTGCATCGGCAGCGTCATCGACTCGATCCGCGGCGGCGGCGCCGTCGGATCGGCGGCATGGATCATCGCCTCGATCTGGTGGATCACCGGGCCGAAGCTCCGCCCCGCCTCGTGCAGCACCGAATAATGTCTCGAATCCAGCCGCATCGCCGTGTCGCCGCCGAGCGAATGGGCGCGCAGCAGGTCATCGAGTGTCTCGCCGAGCGGCCCGCCGGTATCCCGCGGGATCTCCGGGATCGCGAACAGCGTCATTTCCGCCCCCTGCGCGCTGGCGGCGGCGAGGCGTTCGGCGAGGCGCGGCACCTCCTCGATCTCTTCCGGCTCGTCCGGCGCGTCCTCCGCCAGCATGCGCATGGACACGAAGATCGCATCCCGCCCGGTATCGAGCCGGTGCGCGGCCACGCTCACCCGTGTCCCGGTGGCGCCTTCACGCCCGGCGAGGCGGATCGTCCCCGCCAGCGCCCGGCGCGTCGGCGTCAGCGTCTCGAGCACCGCGGCAATGCGGCCGCGGTCCTTTTCCGCGATCAGGTCGGTGAATTTCCGGCCGGTCCAAGCATACTCGGACAATCCGGTCAGCGCCTCGCTCGCGCCGGAGACGGTCTCGATCCTGAGGCGCGGATCGAGGGTGAGAAGCAGGTCGCCCCAGCAGAACGCCAGAAGCGCGTATCTGTCCCGTTCCAGCCGCAGCGTGGTCGTGGCGGCTTCGGTATTCAGCATCCGGTTCGAACTCCGCCCAGGCCGTCGCCAGGCGGCGGCTCCTCGCCGCACTATCCAGAAATTCGGTTAATCCTTAGTAAAGCGGAACGAGAGCCGATGCGAGGAAACCCAAAACCAGGTGACCGACAGCGGGGATACGAGTGAACCGCTCAATCACCTGGCTCACTGCATTACATGTGGACGACTTATCGGTGCGGCCCCCGGTGGCGGCTTGTGCTGCAGCAGCCATACCTCACCGATTCCCGGGTTGCGCCGCATACAGCCAATCGAAACACCAGATCCGCTGTTACGTTCCGATGAAACCCAGCAAATACGGCTTGCGTAGAAACCTCCGATCGGGAACTGCCACAACTCCATCAACCTGAAACGGATCCTTCATGATCAAGTCGAGCTTTCTCGCTGCCGCCCTCATTTCCGCCCTTTGTTCAGCGTCACAGGCGCGCGCCGCAACCCCCGTGTTCAAGGTCGTTGGCCAGATCGCGGTGCCTGGTCCCGTCAAATGGGATTACCTCGCAAGCGAGCCGTCGGCGCATCGGATCTTTGCCGCACAGGGTGACCGGGTCGACGTGATCGACACCCGCACCGATCGCCTGGTTGGCACGATCAGCAATGTGCGGGGCGCGCATGGCATCGCCCTTGCTCCGCTATTCGGCCATGGATTCGCGACGGCGGGTGTTGCCGGCACCGTGACCATGTTCGATCTGAAGACGTTGCGTACGGTCCGGACCATCGACGTTGGCAAGGGGCCGGATGCCATCGCTTATGATCCAGCTTCGCGGCGCGTTCTTGTGCCGAATGAGGTCAGCCAGAAGCTAATCGCGATCAATCCCGCAAGCGGAGCGGTGGCGGGATCGCTGCCATTTCATGCCGATCCGGAATTCCTTGTCGCCGACGGGCGCGGCAGCGTGTACCTCAACCTGAATTCCGCGAACCGGATTGCGGTGATCGATCCTCGTGCCATGCGCATAAGGCGAGAGGTCAATGTCGCGCCGGCGTGCAAGGGACCGACGGGCCTCGCGATCGACCGGGCAGAGATGCGCCTATTCGTGTCCTGCCGGAATGATGTTCTTGCAGTGGTCGACGTGCGCCGCGGCAAGGTAGTCGCCTCATTGCCGTTGCCTGCTTTCACGGATGCTGTGCGCTACGATGCGCGGGATGCGCTGGTCCTCGCCCCGAGCATCGATGGCACGCTGAGCGTCGTCAGCGCTTCAAGCAAGGATGGTTACCGCGTCATCCAGCGGCTCAGAACCGAGCCGGGCGCAAGGACACTGACCTTTGATGCTGCGACAAGGACGGCATACCTGTCGACGGCCCAACAAGAGCGCGTATTGCCACCGGCACCGGGGAAGACCTACCCGAGGCGGGAATTCAGGCCGGGCAGTTTCCGGGTGTTGGTGATCCGCGCCAACGCGTCCTGAGTTGACCCCGCGCCGCGCCGATCGTGCTAAGCGATCGGCGTTAAGCCTTCACTGCGACGCCTCCAGCAGCTCCGGTCCGTTGTTCGCAGGCCGATTCACCCGCACGCTCACCAGCCAGATGCGGAGCAGTCCGGCCGCGCCGGGGTGGAGCATCGCGCCGAGGTCGCCATCCTCCTCGCCCAGCCATGCCGGCCAGTTCCGCTCCTCGATGATCACAGGCATCCGGTCATGGATCGGCGCCATGTCCTCATTCGCCGCGGTGACGATGATCGCGAAGGTCCGGAGGATCTCGCCGGCTGGGCCGTGCCAGCCCTCCCAGATGCCGGCGAAGGCCAGCATCTCGCCATCGCGCCTGGCGATCGCATAGGGCTGTTTCGGGCCACTCTCCTGCGCCTGCCACTCGTAGAACGCATCCGCCGGCACGATGCACCTCCGTCGTTGGAAGGCTTCGCGGAACATGGGCGACGTTGCGACGGTCTCAGCCCTTGCGTTGATCGGTTTGCGGGCCTTGGCGAGGTCGTTCGTCCAGTGTGGCACAAGCCCCCAGGTCAGGAGGTCGAGGCGCCGTTCGCCGGTCTCCGGATGCCGTCGCACCACCATGGCCGGCTGGCTGGGCGCGACGTTCCATGATGGCGCCGCGTTCGGCACTTGGCCGGTGGTCTTGAACCTCCGGGCAACGGCCTCCGGCGGGGTTGTGGATGCGAAGCGGCCGCACATGGGGCACAGGATAGGCGCGGGCGACGCCCGGCGCCATTGTCCGCTAGTCCAGCCCGCGGAGCGTGATGAATGCTTCGCCCCGGATGCCGCAGCCCTTGCAGATCAGGCGCTCGGCGACGTGACGGAGCTGCTCGCTCGCCTTGCTCGACGCGAGCAGGTCGCACGGATCAAGCTCGCCGCGCTGCCGGCATATCTTGCATTGCGCCTCGATCACCGCGCGCGGCGCGATTAGGTCGCGGATGCGCACCGCATAGAAGGGCAATATTATGTTCCGTTTTTGTTCCGCTTGGGAGTGATGACTCCAGAGCGATCGGGAGACAAGCGGGTGGCGGTGTCGGCCGGGCGGTGCGGATCTGGAACTGCGCGAATCTGAACCTATATCCATGCCTCGGGAGAGCGCCTGGACAGGAGACATTCAATGCCTCAAGCCCATCCGCATAAATCGAAATCTGACAATCAGCCGGAAGCCATAGCCGTGCTGCTCATGGGCGGCACAAGCCTGATCGGCCTCGTCTTGTTCGCCCTGTTCCGGGTGTATTTCGGGTAGCGAACACCAGATGCGCCCAGTTCTGGCTGAGTGACCGCAGCGCGCCCGATTTGTGGATCAGTCCCCGCGCCTTGTGCCATAGGAAAGCAGGTATTCGCGGGGCACCACGATCTCGGCACCATCGCGGAAGTTGTCGTGAAATTCGACAAATGTACGCTGAAGGTCGGCGCGCCTTCTTTCATCAAGACTAGCGGCTAGGGTGCGCGTAGGACCATATCCATGGACAAACGTAGACCATGCGGTTTCGCCATCCGCCACACGGTAGACTGAAGTGCCGGACTCGAATTCGAGGTCAAATGCCTCCCCCAACAGCGCGGCGACACGGTCTTCACGCCCCCATTCGAATGGTGATGGCGGCGCAGGATCAGGGGGCAGCGGCATGTACTCGCGCATCACACGGAACATGCCGAAGACCGAACTGTCGGGCCTCCACGTCGTGAGCACGAGGCGGCCGCCCGGCCGCGTGACGCGGGCCAGTTCGGCGGCGGCTGCCTCAGGACGGCTGGCGAACATCACGCCGTAGGTGGAAATTGCCGCGTCAAACGTGGCATCATCATAGGCAAGGGCCTCGGCGTCCCCGACGCGATAGTCGACATTGAGACCTTCCGCCCGTGTCCGATTATGGGCGGCTGCGACTAGGTCGACCCCGAGATCAACACCTGACACGATCGCGCCGCTTCTGGCTACGGATCTCGCAGTCCAACCTGTGCCAGTGGCAACGTCGAGCACTCTTTCTCCCGGACTTGGCGCGAGGCGGCGAACCGCATGATCAATTGAATCAGCGATACCCCGACTGATTTCCTCGTAGGCATCACCGGCAGCGTTCCAGATCGCCGCGGCGCGCAGATTATGGAGCTGGATGGCAGCATCGGCAGGCGTGGACATGACGCCCTCACGAACTTGTGGGCACATGTTCTAGAGCGGCTTTCGACCGGTCTGAATCGCGAGGGGATTCCCATTGGCGTTGATTTCTGTTGGGGTGGACGGCCCAACGGCATCCAATGTGCCAATAGGGTCGAACAACGAACCTAATGAAAGGGCCGCCCAATGGAATTTAAGCGGATTTCTATAGACACGTCCAAGCATGTTTTTACGATCCATGGGGTCGATGACCAGGAGCGCCCGTTACTGCGGCGCGAGATCAGGCGGGCTCAGGTTGAACCGTTCTTCGTCAAATTGGCTCCGACGGAGGTGGTTCTTGAAGCTTGCGCAGGCTCGCACCACTGGGGGCGGGTGTTGGGCGGTATGGGCCACCGGGTCAGGTTGATCCCACCGCAATATGTGAAGCCCTTCGTGAAGCGGAGTAAAAATGATCGCAACGACGCAGAAGCGATCAGTGAGGCAGCATCCCGCCCGACCATGCGCACGGTTCCGGTCAAATCGGTGGATGAGCAAGCGGCAGCAATCATCGTGAAGCACCGGGAACTCTTGGTGAATCAACGAACCCAGGCGATCAACGCGTTGCGGGGGCACGCGGCGGAATTTGGCATCGTTGCCGCCAAGGGCTGCGCGAACGTCTCAGCATTGCTT
>NZ_JFHO01000069.1:0-17130 GCF_000724705.2 Acidiphilium sp. JA12-A1 | reverse complement strand
TTGCCGACCAGTGCCACGCCAGTACCAACTTGTTGAGTCGAAGCGGAAATTAGCGTCTTTATCTCTTTCGCCGCGTCGGCCGAGCGTTGCGCCAGGGCGCGAACCTCAGTGGCCACGACGGCAAACCCGCGCCCTGCATCACCGGCGCGTGCGGCCTCTACCCCGGCATTCAGGGCAAGGAGATTGGTCTGAAACGCGATCTCGTCGATGACGCCGATGATGTTGCTGATCTGATTGGATGAGTTCTCGATACCCGCCATCGCACTCACGGTCTCCGCGACTACGACGGCAGAATGTTCTGCGTCGGACTTTGCCATATCAACAATGTCGCGAGCCTCAGAGGCGCTTTCAGCCGTCTTCGCCACAGTCGTTGTAATTTCATTCAATGCAGCCGCGGTCTCCTCGAGGCTTGCGGCCTGCTGCTCCGTGCGGCGTGCAAGATCGTCGGATGCCTGGGCAATTTCACCGGAACTGCTTCTGACACTCTGGATATTCGATGAAATCGCAGCCATTGTCGATTCCAATTGTTCAAGTGATGAATTGAAATCCTGACGAACGCTTTCGAAATCATGGGAGAAAATATCTGTAATTCTATATTCTAGATTTTTACCCGCAAGCTCTTTCAAGCCAACTGTAATGCCATTTACCGCTTGTACACGATCAGTAATATCGGTCGCAAATTTTATAACTTTTACGGCCTTGTTGTTGAGATCGAAGATCGGATTATAGGAGGCTTGCAGCCAGATTTGTTTTCCTCCTTTGCCAATCCGCATAAACTCTTCAGAAAGATCGGAGAGCGAACCGTCTCCGGCCTATGGGACCTGATCGGCAGGCTCGTCGACAGCTTCCAGCACCGCGAATGCGCCAACTACTTCAGCTCATGCGGATATGACCCGGACTGATCGAAATACGCTCTAGAAGACGCTCTTTGCGAGGTCGATACCATCTGTGGCAAGCTCGGACATGGATGGCTCCTCTATGTAGGATGATGACTTCCCAACTATGACGCAAAGTCATGCCGGGAGCAGGATCTATCCACACCATCAATCGAAACGGCCGTCGGCCGCGTCAAGGCCATATTGCGAATGCCGGTGAGCGAATCGTCTCTGGCATGTGGATCATCATCGGCAGGCTCGTCGATATCTTAAAGCCCGCCGAGTGCGCCAACGAATACTTCAGCTCATGCAGATATGACCCAGATTGATCGAAATATGCTCTAGATCCTATCCGTTAGCTGGACACCCGTATTTGCCCTTGCGGATTTGGCGGTTGGTTGGATCTGAATCTTGATACGGCGCTCTTGGCCGTTTGAATGGCCTTATTTGACCGTCTGCGTGGGTCGCGGAGGCTGCGATCGGTGCCGCAATCCCGAGGCCTGGACGGATTCATCCCATGGCTCGGGCGCGTTCATGGAAGATGAGCCGGTCGAAGTTGTAGGCGATATTGGCCAGGATGAGTTTCGCTTCGACCCGTGAGATGCCGATGGTGCGGATGAACAGGCCGAACCTGTTCTTCTGGTGGGCGAAGACGTGTTCGACATGGGCACGGATCGACGATTTCGCGGCATTGGCCCGCGCGATATTGTGCGGCATCGGCTTGCCCGCCGGCTTGCGCCTGTGGATGCGGCTGACCAGCATCCTTGAAGCCAGCCATTTCTCATTCTTCTGCGAGCGATAGGCACTGTCGGCCCAGACCTCCGAGGAAGTGTTGTCCGTCGTCACCAACCGCGGCAGCACCCGGCCATCCGCATGGGATGCCGACGTCACCGCACTCTCCCGGATGAAGCCGAAGCGCCGGTCGATCGCGATGTGGGATTTGTGGCCGAACACAGGCGGCGCAATCTGGGGCAGTGACGTGCCGTCCGGCCGATACCGGATCTTGCCGCCGATCTTGAGCGTCCACCGCGCGTCCGTGTCTTTTTGCGCTGCCTTGTGGGGCTCCTCCGGCCAGATCTCACGCGCTGTCTTGCCGGCCTTGATCGCTTCCTTCTCCGCATCCGTGTTCCGCTGCTTCGGTGCCGGCACCAGCGACGCATCGACGATCTGGCCCGACATCGGGATGTAGCCCTTCTTCTGCAACTGCCAGTCGAACGCCTTCATCACCCGCTTCAGCGTGCCGGTCTCGGTCAGTTTGTTACGGAACAGCCGGATCGTGTTCTCATCCGGCGTCGGCCCGCCACGATCAAAGCGCAGGAAGCGCATCCAGGACAGGCGGTCCCGGATCATGAACTCCATCCTGGCATCGCTCAGATTGTGCCGGGCCTGAAGGATCAGCGCCTTGAACATCGAAACAGGGTCGAAGGGCGGGCGGCCACCCCTGGCTCCGTCCCCGTAGCCCGGCCCTTCAACCAGCCAGCCACGGAAATGCTCGAAATCGACCGTCGCTTCCAGAACCTCCAGCGGGTCCCCGGTCTTGCTCAGACGCTCAAGATGCTCCGAAAGCCCGAACAGAGACCACGCCCCCATCCACCCGCCTCCAATTCACGACCGCCTCAGTGAATCACGAATTCAACAACACTCACAGGGTTATTGCGGGTGTCCAGCTCGTCTTTCAACCGTTATCGCCTCCAGTAGTTTCTGGTAACAACCGGCAGACAAGCCCACCAAGGACCAAGATCGCCGCCAAGGCATAAATGCCTGCACTCGTCGTTCCGGTGAGCGTGGTCAGCCAACCAAAAAGCACTGGCCCTATAAACCCGCCGAGATTACCGATTCCGTTTATGATGCCGCGTGCACCACCTGTAACACCGGGAGGAAAAAGGAGGTCCGGCATTGACCAGTACGGACCCGCAATGGCCTTTGAAAGAAGTCCCGTAACCACGATAAGCGCAAAAGATATCCATCTGAGATGCGGAATGAAAGCCGCCAACCCGAAAGCGATACCAAACCCGCACAAGGCAATTGTACACCACCCGCGTCGATTACCCTTCCGGTCGGACAACGCGCCGAATGAATACAGGCCGATGACGGCCGCGGTAAGAGGCAGGACACTCAGCCATCCGACGGAGCTCAGGCTGGCTTTCATGAGCTCCTTCAAGATCGTCGGTAGCCAGATGAGAAAGCCGTACGATCCAGTCAGGAAGCAGATAAAGATGATGGACATGATCCATAAATTCTTGTCGAGCAAAAGCTGACGGTAGGTCCCTCTGGTTGATCTGTCAGCTCTCGCGAATTCTTCTTCTTTTGCGGCTCGATCGTGGGCGAGCGCCGCCTGAATATAATCGCGCTCTGCCGTGGATATCCATTTCGCCGTGGTCGGATCATCGCTTGCCAGCGGCCACCAGATCAGGAGCAGGACAAGTGAAACCACGCCTTCGAAATAGAACAGCGCGCGCCATCCATATTGATCGACCACAAAGCCCGAAATCGGGTTGGTCAGAACAGCGGATAGCGGAAGGCTGATGAGAAATAGAGCGTTTGCCCTGCCGATTTCAGTTCGCGGAAACCATTTTCCGACGACGACCAGGATGGCTGGGTAAACACCCCCTTCGGCGACGCCCAAGAGGAAACGCATCACATAGAGTTCCCAACCTGTCTGAACGAAGCCAGTCAGAAAAGATATTGCCCCCCAAGCCAATATCGTCGACGCGATGAACTTCTTGGGGCTTCCATGCTCGGCAATGTGGCCGCCGGGGATCTGCAGCAGGAGATAGCCCCAAAAGAAGATGCCCGCGGCAAGGCCGGCATATGTGCTCGAAATGCCGAGGTCCTTGTTCATGCCTGCGGCCATTGCAAATCCGATATTGACCCGGTCCATGTACGCTATGATGTAGATGATGACACACGGGGGAAGAATTCTGAACCAGCGCGAGTTGGGAACCGAATCTGACAAAGATACTGTGGGCTGCGAAATCGGCATTTCACTATTCTCCCTTGGACGCCCTGCATCTATGGAGAATAGCCTCTTGCCAGCCAAACTGATTATAAACATGCATTGACGTTCTCCTTTGTATTTGTTTGGCCTATTGATTTTCTGGATTGATCACGAGCCGCAAACCAGGTCTCGTAACACGGTCGGCAGAACACCGCCTCCGCGCAGATCGGCCACCTCTTCATCCGTTTCCGTGCGGCAAATCAGGGCGAGTTCACAGATCAACGCCTTATTGCGATAGAAAAGCGCAGAGACTTGGCCGCTCGGTCGCAGATGCCGCAGTCCGCGGAGATCGATGGTCTCAAACCCGTCAAGGGCAAGCGAATCAAGGCTGAACCCGTCAGGGAACTGCAATGGCAGCACGCCCAGAGCCACCAAATTCGCCCTGTGGATACGTTCAAAGCTTTCTGCGATGACCGCGGAAATGCCGAGAATGCGCGTTCCCTTTGCAGCCCAGTCCCGCGCAGATCCTGCGCCGTAGTTGCGGCCAGCGATCACGACCATGGGTATGTCGCTGGTTCTTAGCGTTTCCGCGGCAGCGTGAATCGTGACGAGATCACCGTCTGGCGAAAGCCTTGTGAAACCGCCCTCTTTTCCGCGCGCCAGGCGGTTGCGAAGTCGCGGGTTTGCGAAGGTACCGCGCGCCATGACATCGTGGTTCACCCGGCGCGCACTATAGGATTGCAGCTTGTCAGGCGCTTCCCCTCGCTCGATGAGCCATTGACCCGCCTCATATTGCGGCAAGATCCGGGATACTGGCGATATATGATCCGTGGTGACGTCGTCGCCGAGCAAGGCGAGGATCCGTGCATCAGAAATGTCTTGCGTGACGAGAGGGGCCGCTACCGGTCCATCCACGAAAGGCGGCCGCCGGATAGACAAGCTTTGGGGTTCCCACGGATAGAGCGGTGTGGCCGGAGCGTCCAGGGCGGTCCAGGCTATAGGTCCATCGAAGGCGGCATTCGCGCTCGCTGTGTATATCGCTGGCGACAGGCGAGCGGCCGCAGCGGCGACGGCCTCGTCGCTTGGCCATAAATCCGCAAGCATGATCGGCCGGCCTACCCGATCCTTCCCCAGCGCTTCTCTTGAGAGATCGCGACGCATGTCACCTGCGATCGCGTAGGCAACCACCATTGGCGGTGATGCGAGGTATGATGCCTGGCAGAGCGGATGGATACGGCCTTCGAAATTACGGTTGCCGGAGAGAATGGCCGCGACCGACAAGCCATCGCGACGTATGGCCGCCTCAATTTCTGGCGATAGCGGGCCGGAATTTCCCATGCAGGTCATGCAGCCATATCCGACCAGGCCGAAGCCGACCGCTGCCAGATCTTCGAGCAACCCCAGATCCCGAAGATAGTCGCCCGTGGCATGAGACCCCGGAGAAAGCGATGTCTTGACCCATGGAGGGGGTTTCAATCCCAGTTGGCGTGCCGCCCGGGCCAGCAAACCCGCGCGCAGCATGGCATCCGTATTGGAGGTGTTGGTGCAACTGGTAATGGCAGCTATCACGATATCGCCGTCACGGATCGGCGCCGCGGCGTCGACCTTTCCCGAGCCACGCGGGACCGAAGACGGAACAGCGGACAGCGGCATTGTCTGGGTTGGACGTGACGGCCCGGCGACGCACGGATCGACCGTATCGAGATCAAACTCGACCGTCTCGTCAAAGCGGCGAGATGTCTCGTTCTGCCGGAAGCCCTGCGCCTGGGTATAGGCATCGACCAACGCGACATGGTCTGCACGCCGGCCGGTGAGTCGGAGGTACGCCAGGACCTCATTGTCAACCGGGAAGAAGCCCATGGTAGCGCCGTATTCCGGCGCCATGTTGGCGACGGTAGCGCGGTCGGAAAGGCGCAGGCTGTTCAGACCGGGGCCGTAAAATTCGACGATTTTCCCGACAACGCCAAGTTGTCGGAGAAAGGCTGTCAAGGCCAGCGCCAGATCGGTCGCCGTGCATCCTGGCGGAAGACGATTGAGTAGCCTGACACCGACGATCCTGGGTATCCTCAATGCGACCGAGCGTCCCAGCATTGCCGACAACGCCTCGATACCGCCGACCCCCCATCCCAGAACGCCGAGGGCATTCACCATCGTGCTGTGGCTGTCCGTACCCAACATCGTGTCGGGGTACGCAATTCCGTCGACGACCTGCACGACACGGGCCAGCACTTCGAGGTTGATCTGGTGGCAGATGCCGCGCCCTGGAGGCACCACGCGAAGCGCCTGAAAGGCGTGCCGAGCCCATCGCAGAAACCGATATCGTTCGCGGTTTCGCTCGAACTCCCTGTCGAGATTTCGGACGAGTGCCTCGGGGATCCCGGAATGGTCGACCTCGACCGAATGATCCACGACGAGATCGACCGGAATGCGGGGTTCGACCGATCGGGGGTCCGGCGCCGCGTCCCTCAGTGCCGCGAGGTCAGCCAGAACAGGAATGCCCGAGCTGTCCTGCATCAGAATTCTCGACGGCCGGAAGTGGATGGTTCGAGATCGATCCTTTGCGGCAATCGCCGCCGCCAACTCCAGTTCGCCGTGATGCAATGCGTCCTCGGCCAGAATCATGAGGCTCACGGGCAGGTCGTTGAAGCAGCCTATCCCGTCTTGCTCGGCTTTTGGTAACGAGACGAAAGCAGGCCCCCCATCGGCAAGGGGGACGAGAAGTTGCTTCGGAAAGGACGTCAAACCGGGCATCCTTTCGAGCGCAGCAATTTGTTGAAACGCTCCGGATCGGTGGTGCCCGCCGCGTTAGCGGCGCGAATGTCATCTTCCCGCCTCGCATGGGCTTTGGCGCGGACAAGCAAGTCTTTTGCTTCGGCGGCCGGCACGGCAAGCACGCCATCGGCATCGCAGATCATCAGGTCGCCCGGACTGACCACCATCCCTGCGCATGCAATCGGCACATTGACTTCACCGGGACCATCCTTTGTCGGTCCCCTGTGGGTATGGCCGCGGGCGTAACAAGCAATACCCCCTTGGGCCCACTCGGCAAGGTCACGAACGGCGCCATCCACGACGAAGGCCGCGATCCCCTTTTTCATGGCCGAGGTTCTCATTAGGCCACCGATCAGGGCCTGGCTGACATTGCCGCCTCCATCGATGACGATCACGTCGCCGGGATGTGACATCGCAATAGCCTGGTGGATCATCAGGTTGTCCCCGGGCCTCACGCGGACGGTGATGGCCGGTCCGGCCACGATCAGCGTCAGGTCGGCATGATATGACTGCAAGCCGATCGCTCCGACGGCTCGGCCCATGCTATCGCTCGCGTGAGCTGCAGGAACTCCTTTGAAGTCCGCGACCAAGGACGGAGCCAGCGTCGTAACCCGTGGATTGACCCTGTAGCCCGGCGGCCATGCGTTGGTCTCGATCATCTGGATATTCTTTTCAATGTGAATGGATTAACGCAGACCGTCGCATCGAACGGACGGCCGTGAATGATGGCGAGAGCGTGCTCCGCCGCCATTCTCGCGGTGGCCGCGAGCGCGGCATCCGTCGACCCTCCGACGTGTGCGGTGAGAACAGTATTCGGGTGATTGCAAAGCGGATGAGAAGCCGGCAATGGCTCGATTGAAAAAGTATCGAGGCCCGCACCGTAAAGGTGACCGCTATCCAACCCCGCCAGCAGGGCCGCCTCGTCGATCAATCCGCCCCGAGACGTGTTGACGATCACAGCGCCCTTCGGAAGTGCGGCGATCTGCGACGCACCGATCAGATCGCGAGTTTGTTCGTTCAACGGGATATGCAGCGACAAAAAGTGACTGCGCGGAAGCATTTGCTGGAGGCTATCGACCAGTTCGACCGATAGACCGGGCTCCGGTGTTGCGAGCGGATCAAATGCGATCACCTGCATGCCGAACCCCAACGCGGCTCGTGCCACCGCTTTTCCAATACCACCGAACCCGATGAGGCCGAGCGTCTTGGTGCCTAATTGAAGCCCGCTGCCGCTGCGATCCCAGTTACCTGCCCGGATCGCGGCGTTTTGGGTCGTGACCCGCCGAGCGGCCGCCAACATCAGCGCCATGGTCAGTTCGGCCACCGACTGTCCGTTGCCCGCCGGTGCGATCAAGACAGGGATGCCGCGCTCAGTGGCTGTCGCTACATCGACATTATCAAAACCAACGCCGTGGCGCGAAATCACCTTAAGAGTCGATCCCGCAGCGGCGAAAGCCTGTGCGTCGAAAGGCAAGGTGCGAGAAATTACGCCATCCACTGCCTCGCGCCGGAGATGCTGTAGCATTTCCTCAGTGCCGCCATGTCTGCTGGTGAAGATTACCCTGCAGCCTTCCGCACGAAGGACCTCCTGCCCTGCCTCCGCCAGCGTGGGCGCACTCACCAAGATCGTTGCCGACATCTCCACCCTTTTCGATCGTTTCCACGGTCAGGATTGCGCATGGCGCAGTTGACGTCTAGTTTCTAATTTTCATCAAAAGTAAACTGTTGGGAAACATTCAATGGACATCCGCGATCTTGCTTACTTCGAGGCGATCGCAAGGCTGCAGAGCCTCACCCGAGCCGCCGCCGAAGTCGGACGCACAAAGCCGGCGCTGAGCAAGTGCATCCGTCGCCTCGAAGATCGCGTCGAAGGTGCATTATTCGAAAGACGGGGCCGACGACTGGTGTTGACCGCTGCCGGGCAAACGCTGTTGTCCCATGCGGTTAAGATGCGCGCGTCGATGGCTGACGCTCTCAGAGATGTGGCCGAAGTGGCAGGAGGCCATAAAGGCCACGTCAGGCTTGGGCTTGGCACGTCGATCGTGGAAAGCCTTTTGCCCGTCATCGCCGACTGGCATCGATCCGAGGCCGCGCGGACGACCCTCAAGCTGCAGATCGGCTTAAACGATGCGCTGCGGCGAGACCTCGTCGACGATCACCTTGATGGGATTGTCACGACGGTCCAGGCGAGAGACGCGTTCAACCTGACCCGAGAAAACTGGGGGGAAGACGATGTCGTCGTTATCGGAAGAAAAAGACATCCGCTTGATCGTCGCAGACCGGTGACGATCCACGAATTGTCTCAATGCCACTGGGTTCTGGCATCCCGCTTCGTGGCGAGTCGCGACTGGCTGGACAATGCTTTCATTGCCCGGGGATTTGACCCACCAAATGTGCAAGTCGAGATCGGATCAGCCCAACTCGTAGCCGCCTTCATCGAAGAAACCGACTTGCTTGGTTTTTTGCCCCGGCGGATTTTGAGAAGCGAACGAGTTCGGAAAGCCCTTGTAGAAATTCCGAGCGGCGACATCAAAATGCATAGAAACCTGGGCTTTATCACTCGTAGAGGTGGCTATGTGCCACCCGCGCTGATGCGGCTTAATCGTCGGCTCAAGTCCGCAATTGAAGCGGAGGCTAATGAATAATTCCTTGTCCAAGCCTGATGAATGATAAATAGTCATAAGACCAGAGGCCCTTTATGCCGCCGACCGTCGCCGGCTCGGCCCGTATCCCCGCCGCAGAAGGGATGGCGGCGAGCATGGCGTCGAATATCGGCCGCGCCTGCGGGCCGAGGACCTCGCCCTTGTGAGGTGACGCGGCCTGCCGCATCGCGGCTACAGCCGCCGCGTCCTGAGGAGGCAGGGGATGAATGTCGGTCATGAACCGTCTCCTGGTTTGACGTGTGGCCCGGCACTCAGCCCTTCGCCCACTGGGCGGCGGCATCCTTGGCAAAGGCTCGGTAGGAGCGGGGTGCGCGGCCTAGCAGCTTGGTAAGATGCGCGATGTCGGCAGCTGTCGCCGTCGCACCGTCCGTCTGGTAGCGACCGAACATCAGACGCAGGTCGAGCGCGTGCCACGCCGGCAGCATAGCCTTCATCCGTTGCTCCATCACGGTGAGATCGTCGCCGCCATAGCTGATGGCGCGGCCGAGTGCGTCGCTCCAGATCGCCGCGAGGCCTTCTCCGGTCAGGCTGTCTGGGCCGACCAGTTCATAGATCTCGCGACCAATCGGCGCGGGCCCCTGGTCCCGGCGGAGCAGTTCGATGGCGGCGGCCTCGCCGATATCGCGGATATCGACCATCGAGACCCCCTTCGCACCGATCGGCGCGGCATAGGCGCCGAACTTCAGCAGCGGGTCTTTCTGGCGAAGGTCGTTCTGGATGAAATAGGCCGGACGCAGGATTGTCGCCGGCAGGTCCAGCGCCTCGATCATCCGCTCGACTGTATGCTTGCCTGCGAAATGCGGCACGTCGGCATAGGCCTCGCCCTTGAACACCGACAGATAGACGATGCCCTTGACGCCGGCTTCGCGCGCGACCGTCAGTGTCAGCATGGCCTGGGTCAGTTCGTCGGCGACGTTGGGAACGAGCAGGAAGAGCGTGCTGACGCCATCGAGTGCCGCGCGCACCGAGTCGATATCGGCGAGGTCGCCGCGTACCGGTGTCACGCCGGAGGGAAGCGACGCCTTGCCAGGCGAGCGGGTGAGCGCGCGGATATCGGCCCCACGCCCCTGGAGATGGGTCAGAACCTGGGTGCCGATCGTGCCTGTGCTGCCTGTAACGAGAATGCTCATGATGGGTACTCCTCTGGTGGCCGCGGACCTTCATCCGCGATAAGGAGCAAAATAGACGTTCCATTTTTTGCTGATAGCCGCCATGATTGAAACTGATCGTACCAAATTCGGAACACCTTATGGACCTGCAAGCCCTGTCCGATTTCAATCTGGTGGCTACCCATGGCGGGATCGGTCGCGCCAGCCGGGTTTCCGACCGGTCGAAGGCGACGCTGTCGCGCAAGGTCGCGGAACTGGAGCGGAGTCTCGGCGTGCGGCTGATCGAGCGCGGCGCGCAGGGCCTGCGCCTGACCGAAGAGGGGCGCGCCTTGCGTGAACGCACATGTGGGCCGCTTGACGAGATCGCGGAAGCGCGCGAGGCGGTGGTGCTCGGAGCTTCCATCCCGCGTGGTCGGCTCAGGGTCAGCGTCCCGGTCGTCATCGCGCATATGGCATTCGGCCGGATCGGCGCTCGTTTCGCCCTCGCGTATCCGGAGGTTCAGCTCGAGATCGTCGCCGAGGATCGCAAGGTCGATCCGGTGGAGGACGACTATGATCTCGTCATCCGCGTTGATCCTGCGCCGGACGACCGGCTGGTCGGCCGCCGGTTCCTGAATGACGAGCGTCTGATCGTGGCGCCGCCGGATCTGCCGCGGGCCGCGCGCCATTCAGCAGCGGTGGGTGAGCTGGCCGTGCGGGCGGTGGTGCTGACGACAACGCCGGCGGATATCATCTGGCAGCTTCGCGGCGATCCGGGGCCGGATATCGTGGTCAGGCCGGAGCCGGTGCTGCGCCTCTCATCGCTGCTGATGGTGCGCGACGCGGTGCTGGCGGGCACTGGTGCTGCGGTCCTGCCCAAATTGCTGGTTGCGGACGATGTCGCGGCAGGACGCCTCGCCCTTTGGGGACCAGTGTCCGAACCTCCAGTCGAACTCTGGGCGCTACAGAGTTCCCGCCGGCTTGTCGGGGCGAAGGTGCGCGCTTTCCTGGACGTCGTGGAGAAATCCTTCCCCGACAGGGCTTTTATGCCGCCTGCCTAAAGCGGATGCCGCCGACCTCGTCCATGCGGGGATCGGCGCCGATGGATTACGGGCGCCCCTGAAGCGGTCAGCGCGGCAGGAGCCGTTCAAGGTTGCGGCGGACGACAAGGCGATGGAACGGGGCGATCGTCATGAGGTAGAAACGCCCCGGCAGATTGTGGCAGCGCACGGCTGTGGTCATGATAAGATCGCGCTTCTCACCATCCGTCGCGCCCCTTACCAGGACTGAGGCCCTGAAATCGAGGTGCCGGTCGTCTTCCCCCAGCACAAGCTCCCGCTCCGAACGCGCCAGGACAGGAAAGAACGCCACGGTCGCGCGGCCTTCGGACTCGGCATCCTGCCGTATCCGCCGGGAGGATTTCACGCCGCCCGCCGAGACGATGGTGTCGCGGAGGCGGAGCAGCACCCGAAACCAGGCCGGCGGGTGTTCCAGGGCCTCGCGCGCCAGGGCCTCGATATCATCGGGCGCCCCATCGGGCAGCGTGATGGCATAGGCGTCGACCAGATCCGCACCGACAAACCAGTCCGCAATGGCACTTTCGGCGGGCGGCCTGACGGGATCTGCTCTCTTGCCAGGCATTCGACGCGAACCGGGCGCGGAACGCGGGCACATGGAAGGTGCCATGGGAGTCCCCCCAGGAACGCTGAGGAAACGGTTCATATCAGCCGCGTCGCCGCTCGACCAGTTCCAGCGCGGGCACACCGACGAGCGGGGCCAGTCTTTGCTGGATGGCGACGATGCCGGCCAGCGGACGCCACTGCACCGTCATGCTGGTGATGCGCCCATCCTCGCCGACAATCATGTCATCGACCCCCGTGACCTGGGCCTCGCCGGCACGGATTCGCAGCATGATGGCCGCCCGGTTCTCCCCGGCGACGATCGCGGTGGTCTCGAATTCGTCGACCCCGGCCAGCAAGGCCTTCAAGACGCGGACAACCGCGTCCCTGCCGACGAACGGATCGGTGACGAACGGGCTGCTGAGCGTGACGTTCGGGTCGAGATGGTCTGCCAGCGCCGCAGGCGCCCTGGCGTGCATCGCGTCGAGAAAGGGTTGGGCATGGATCATGTTCATGGCGACGCTCCTTTGAATGAACCGCAATATCGTCGGATTGCGGCGCCGCTTGAAGCGCCGCCTGTGTCCAGATAGTGTTGACATTGTGTCCACACCGTCACCCCTGACGATGATCCAGCTGACCTGTTTCCTGGCCGTCGCCGAGACAGGCTCCTTCGCGGCGGCGGGACGCCGCCTCGGCATGACGACCTCCGGCGTGTCCAAGACGATCGGCAGGCTCGAGCAGGCGAGGACGATCCGCCTGCTCAACCGTTCGACCCACGCCGTCTCGCTCACCGATGATGGCGAACGCCTCCTGCCGCTGGCGCGGGAGGCCCTGCGGAGCATGGAGACGGCCGACGCGGCAATCAGCGTCGCGTCGAGGGATGGCGTCTCGGGTCGGGTGCGAATCACCGCGCCGACGGCTGTCCTCACGACCTGCCTCGTGCCGCTACTGCCGCATTTCCAGGCGGCGTTGCCGCAGATCAGGCTCGACTTGCGCGGCAGCGACCGGATGATCGATCTCGCGGACGAAGCTGTCGACCTGGCCATCCGCAGTGGGCCACTGGACGGTATTCCGGGCCATCGGGCTCAGATCTTGTGCGCGTTTCCCTGGGTCACCTGCGCCGCACCGGACTATCTCGCCCACCGTGGCACACCGTCGATACCCGACGAGCTGGCGGGCCACGATCTCATCGGCTTCCGCAACCAGCGTACCGGCATTGTAGAGCCTTGGCGGTATGCGCACCCGCGAACAGGCGCGCCGAAACACGTCCGCGTCGCCGCTGGTCCCGCACTGGTCCTGGACGATGCCTGCGCCGCTGCGGCCGCCGCGATCGCGGGGATCGGGATCATCTGGGCGCCAAGCTGGCTTGTTTCGGAACCGCTTCGCGTCGGCGCACTGATGCCGCTGCTGCCGGCATGGGCTGGCAAGCCGATGAGGATGTCCATCGTGCGGCGTGAAGGGCGCATCCCGGCGCGCACGAGGACGGTCATCGAATTCCTCAGGGCCCATCGCGCGGCCTTCGCATAGCCACGTTTTACCGCGGACGCGATCACAGGCGGTGTCGTACAGGCACGCTCCGCCGGGACGGAACACGGTAACGGCAAGCCCGGATGCAGGGCGGCAGCCTCTCGAGACCGGCATCCCGGCAGAGCGCGCCGGCCGACACCATCGCGGAGACCGCCCGCTCGTGGTGGAGAAAAGCAGAGGCGAACCGGGGCCCGGCTGTCAGAAGCTCACGAACGCCGGCCCCGGGCGGTTACCGGTCCCATGCATTCGACCCGATCCTGCCTCTCCGCGCGTCGGCCGGGCCACCTGAAAGACAGGCGATGAATCTGTCCCGCCGGTTATCCGCGGCACCGGCGTGACCAGGCGCTTCGCTCATCGGCCTGCACGCCCGTCATATCGCTGTTGCGCCTGTTCGATCTCATCCAGATGGTGAATTGCCCAGTCATAGGCCGCGCCGAGCGGGATTTGCAGGGTGCGCCCGAGTTGCGTGATCGAGTATTCGACCGCGACGGGCGAGGTCGGGAGCACTTGCCGCGCGATCAGCCCGTTGCGTTCCAGGCGGCGGAGAGCCTGGGTCAGTGCCTTGTGGGTGATGCCTTCCAGCCGTCGCCTGAGTTCGTTGAACCGTGTCGGCTTTTCGTTGAGCAGCGTGAGGATCATCACCGACCATTTGTTGGCGACCTGATCGAAGAAAGAGCGGGCGGCACAATCCGCAAAGAACACCGCGTCCACTTCGCACGTCATCCCGATATCCTCCCGTATACCTGCGCACCTTGAGGTGCGTAATTGATCCTAGATAGCCGATGTATATCTAGATGCCAAGGAAATGCCCATCGGCTTGAACATCGGGTCACTGCACCGATCCGATGAACCGGGCGGCGGGTTCACCGATCACGGAGACGAGACATGAGAACGGATCAGCAGGATGGTCCCCGCCGCGACGCGCAGGCGGTCACAGCAGGGCAGATCCAGGCCCATGCGCCGCCAAGCGCCACGGCGCGGCTCTTCAGGACGGAGGCCGGCCGCGGCAGGAACGTGATGTTCCTGCACGGCTGGACGGGCGATTCCCATGACTGGAACGGGCAGTTGTCCTTGTTTGAAGGCAGGTATCGTGTCGTCGCCGTCGATCTGCGCGGGCATGGCCGGTCTGAGATCATGCCGCCGGGCTCCTACATGCCAGACGATTACGTCGCCGACATCGAGGCGCTGATTGCAACCGAATATCCTGGTGAGGAATTCGTCATCGTGGGGCACTCGATGGGGGGGCAAGTCGCCGCCCGTCTTGCCGCCAAGCGGCCGGACATGGTTGTCGCGGTGGTATCCATCGATGGCTCGCTTGGCTTTTCCTACGAGATGGGTGAACTCTTCGCGAAGACGGCCCATGCCCTGACGGTGGGCGATCCTGGCGTCGTGGCATCGGCGCTGTTTCAGCAAGTTTATGATCCATCCACCGATCCGGCTTTCAAGCTGTGGCATGGCCGGCGCGCCCAGGGGATGCCCGCTTGTGTCGTGCGCGAGACTTTCGGGCCGCTCTTCGTGGGAGATGGCCAGGTTGGTGTGGGAGCGGCAAGCGCAAGGTTCTGTCAAAGCCTGCAAGTGCCCGTCTATCACCTGTGCCGCGATGCGGCCCAGGCCGACCGCATGCGGCCGTGGTTCTCGCACCCGAGGTCAAAAGTGGACGTCTGGTCCCACGCGGGTCACTGGATCATGCAGGATCGTCAGGAAGACGTGAACGCGGCGGTAACCGCCTGGATCGACGCGGCTTAGTCAATTTCCCCTCACTGATTCGAGATATCCCATGTCCAATCCTGATGCCCTGTTCAGCCCTTACCGGCTGAATGCTCTCAACCTTCCGAACCGCGTGGTCATGGCACCGATGACACGCTCGTTCTCTCCTGGCGGCGTGCCAACTGACGCGGTGGCAGCTTATTATCGCCGCCGCGCAGAGAATGGTGTCGGGCTTATCATAACGGAGGGGACGGGGATTGCCCGCCCGGCCGCGCTCAACGAGCCTGATCTTCCTCGTTTCCATGGAGACGTGGCACTCGCCGGATGGAAAAAGGTGGTGGACGAGGTTCATGCAGCAGGCGGGCGCATAATGCCCCAGCTCTGGCATGTGGGCCAGAAACGCTCGAAAGCCGCCGCAGACTGGGCCCCGCCCGTTCCCTATGAAAGCCCTTCAGGACTCTCGGGGGCGGGCGAGTTGGTGGGCCATCCCATGAGTGAGGCTGATATCGCAGACACGATCGACGCGTTCGCACAAGCTGCGGTCGATGCCGAGCGGCTCGGGTTCGACGGCATCGAACTGCACGGCGCGCATGGCTATCTCATCAACCAGTTCTTTCTGGAGCACCTCAACCAACGCAACGACCGTTATGGCGGCTCGACGCTCCTTGAACGCTCCCGCTTCGCGATTGAGATTCTGAAGGCTATTCGGTCGGTGGTGACGCCGGGCTTTCCGGTGATACTCCGTTTGTCCCAGTGGAAGCCGACTGACATCCAGGCTCGGCTTGCCGAGACGCCTCAGGCGCTCGAGCGGTGGCTCAACGCGTTTGCCGATGCAGGTACGGATGCCTTCCACCTCTCGCAGCCGAAATTCTGGGAACCCGCTTTTCCCGAGTTCGACGGCGAATTGAACCTGGCCGGCTGGGCGAAGAAGCTGACGGGCATCACAGCAATAACAGTCGGCTCTGTTGGCCTCTCCACGGACGTCTACCAGTCCTTCGCCGGCAAGAGCGCCCAGGCCGTCGCTCTCGACGGATTGCTCGCGCGGTTGGAACGCGGTGAGTTCGACCTCGTCGCGGTCGGACGCCCACTGCTTCAGGACCCGGCCTGGCTCAACAAGATCAGGCAACGCCGATTCGATCAGATTGCTGATTTTACACCGGAAGCTCTGGCGACCCTGAGTTAATCTTAGGGTTAGCGCGCCCAGAGCCGATCAGGGTTGCTGCGCTAGGGCTTGTGGGGATTTAGGATTCCCATTTGGGGGTGGCTGTGATTCACGCTGTGAATGGAACGATTTGTACTGACGGACGCCCAATGGGCGAGGATAGAACCGCATTGTCTTGGCAAGGCGAGTGACCCTGGCCGCAGCGGCCGGGACAATCGGCTGTTTCTGGAAGCGGTGCTTTGGATTGTCCGTACTGGCAGTCCGTGGCGTGATCTGCCTTCGATGTTTGGCAACTGGAGCACGGCCTACCGCCGGTTCAACGACTGGCGTCGCGCTGATGTTTTCAAACGGATTTTCGACGCGGTATCTGATGAACCCGATATGGAATACGCCATGGTCGACGGCACGATCGTCAAGGTCCACCGTCACGGCCAGGGCGCAAAAGGGGGACTCAAAGCCAGGCCATAGGCCGTTCCAAAGGTGGCATGACAACCAAAATTCTGGCGCTGACGGATGCCTTGGGCAACCTTGTGCGCTTTCGTCTCATGCCGGGCAATCGCTATGACAGCATCGAGGTCCCGCCACTGATCGACAACGTCGAATTCGGTGGATTGATCGCAGACAAGGCATTCGACAGCAACGCTCTGGTCGCAGAACTCAACGAAAGAGGCGCCAGGATCGTCATTTCCCAGCACCCGGCCCGGGCACTGAAGCTGAAAATCGACCACGAAACCTACAAATGGCGTCATCTGATCGAGAATTTCTTCTGCAAGCTCAAG
>NZ_JFHO01000070.1:0-41535 GCF_000724705.2 Acidiphilium sp. JA12-A1 | reverse complement strand
GCCCGTGCCTGACCGCGCCGCGACCCCCCGCCCGCCATCGCCCGATGCGCGGATGCCTGCCCCTGCCCGCTGCTTGGATGACATTGCCGCAACCCTGCGGTATGGCTCTGCGCACAACACGTTTCAGGGATCACGGGCCTTTTCATGACCTCCAGCAACGACATCCGCGCCACCTTCCTCGACTTCTTCGCCCGCAACGGCCACGAGGTGGTGCCCTCCGCACCCCTGGTGCCGCGCAACGACCCGACGCTGATGTTCGTCAATGCCGGCATGGTGCCGTTCAAGAACGTCTTCACCGGCCACGAGCACCGGCCCTATGTCCGCGCCGCCTCCTCGCAGAAATGCGTCCGCGCCGGCGGCAAGCACAACGATCTCGACAATGTCGGCTACACCGCCCGGCACCACACCTTCTTCGAGATGCTCGGCAACTTCTCCTTCGGCGACTATTTCAAGGACGTCGCGATCGAGAACGCCTGGACCCTGCTCACGAAGGATTTCGGCATCCCGAAAGACAAGCTGCTCGTCACCGTCTACCACGAGGACGACGAGGCCGCCTCGCTCTGGAAACGGATCGCCGGATTGCCGGATGAGAAAATCATCAGGATCGCGACGGACGACAATTTCTGGCGCATGGGCGATACCGGCCCCTGCGGCCCCTGCTCGGAAATCTTCTACGATCACGGCCCGTCCATTCCCGGCGGCCCGCCCGGCAGCCCGGACGAGGATGGCGACCGCTTCATCGAGATCTGGAACCTCGTCTTCATGCAGTTCCTCGAGGAGCCGGCCGGCGTGCGCAACCCGCTGCCCCGCCCCTCGATCGACACCGGCATGGGCCTGGAGCGCTTCGCCGCCATCCTCCAGGGCAAGCACGACAACTACGATACCGACACGCTGCGCGCCCTCATCCTCGCCTCGGCCGAGGTCTCCCACACCGATCCCGACGGCGCGCACAAGGTCAGCCACCGCGTCATCGCGGATCATCTCCGCGCCACCTCCTTCCTGATCGCCGATGGCGTGCTGCCCTCGAACGAGGGCCGCGGCTACGTGCTGCGCCGGATCATGCGCCGCGCCATGCGCCACGCCCACCGGCTCGGCATGCGCGAGCCCTTCATCTACCGCCTGGTCCCCGCCCTCACCCGGCAGATGGGCGTCGCCTTCCCCGAACTCCCCCGCGCCGAGGCCCTGATCGTCGAGACGCTGAAACTGGAAGAGCAGAAATTCGCGGTCATGCTCGAACGCGGCCTCTCGCTCCTTGAGGATGAGGTGCAGAAACTCGGCTCGGGCGAGAAACTCCCGGGCGCGGTCGCCTTCAAGCTCTACGACACCTACGGCTTCCCGCTCGACCTGACGGAAGACGCGCTGCGCGAGCAGCATCGCGGCCTCGACCATGAGGGCTTCACCGCGTCGATGGCGGAACAAAAGGCCCGCGCCCGCGCCGCCTGGGCCGGCTCCGGCGATGCCGCGACCGAAACCGTCTGGCTCGACCTGCGCGACCGTCTCGGCGGCACCGAGTTCCTCGGCTACTCGACCGAGGAGAGCGATGCCAGCATCCTCGCCGTGGTGGTGAACGGCGCGCCCGCCGGCCGCGCCGAGGCCGGGCAGGAGGTCGCCCTCATCCTCAACCAGACGCCCTTCTACGCCGAAAGCGGCGGCCAGGTCGGCGATACCGGCACGCTCACCGCCCCCGGCGTCACCATCCGCGTCACCGACACGCAGAAAAAGGCCGGCGATCTCTTCGTCCATTACGGCACGATCGAGGAAGGCGAGATCGCCCCCGGCAACTCCGTCCATGCCGAGGTCGATCACGCCCGCCGCGGCGCCATCCGCGCCCACCATTCGGCGACCCACCTGCTGCACGAGGCGCTGCGCCGCGCCCTCGGCCCGCATGTGACGCAGAAGGGCAGCCTGAACGCGCCGGACCGCCTGCGCTTCGACATCTCCCAGCCCCGCCCGGTGACGGGAGCGGAACTCCGCGCCGTCGAGCGCGAGGTCAACGCCCGCATCCGCGAGAACGCCGCGGTCGAAACAAGGCTCATGACGCCGGACGAGGCGGTCAAGCGCGGCGCGATGGCGCTGTTCGGCGAGAAATACGGCGATGAGGTGCGCGTCGTCTCGATGGGCGCCGGCGATGCCGGCAGGTCGGCCTATTCGATCGAGCTGTGCGGCGGCACCCATGTCGCCCGCACCGGCGATATCGGCGCCTTCCGCATCCTCGCCGAATCAGGCGTCGCCGCCGGCATCCGCCGGATCGAGGCGGTGACCGGCGAAGCCGCCCTCGCCGCCACCGAGGCCGAGACCGACCTGCTGGAAGAGGCCGCCGCCGCGCTCAAGGTCGCCCCCGCCGAACTCCCCGCCCGCATCGCCGCCCTGCTCGAGGAGAAAAAGCGTTTCGAGCGGCAGGTCGCCGAGCTGCAGCGCAAGCTCGCCACCGGCGGCGCCGCGTCCGAGATCGAGGAGGTGGCCGGCATCAAGTTTGCCGCCCGCAATCTCGGCGAGGTCTCGCCGCGCGACCTGAAATCGCTGGCGGATTCCATCCTGAAATCGATGGGCTCGGGCATCGCCGCCCTGGTCTCCACCGCCGAGGGCAAGGCGAGCATCGTCGTCGCCGTCTCGCCGGACCTGACCGACCGCTTCAACGCCGTCACCCTGGTCCGCGCCGCTTCGGAAGCGGTCGGCGGCAAGGGCGGCGGCGGAAGGCCGGACATGGCCCAGGCCGGCGGCCCGGATGGCGGCAAGGCCGACGAGGCGCTCGCCGCGATCCGCGCGTCCCTCGGCGGCTGACCGCCGAGGGGGGAGCAAAAATCAGCCGATCGACATCAGGCTGGCATTGCCTCCCGCCGCCGCGGTGTTGACGCTGATCGACTGCTCCTCGAGGAGGAATTCGAGCGGATAATCCCACTCGGAATGGTCCTCCGCCGGCAGGGCGTGAACCGGCACGATCGGCCCGTCCCGCTCCGCCAGCGCCATCTGCAGCGCGATCAGCGCGTCGCGATGGCCCTCGAACAGCACGGCGCGGAATTCCGCCCGCGCCACCGCATCGGCGGGCGCGATCGCCGGGCGAATCTCCGCCGGCATCCGGGCGATCTCCGCCTCGGCGCCGTCGCAGAGCACCAGCGGCGCATTGCCGGTGGCAAGGCAGGCGGCGACCTGGCGCCACATGCCCGAAAGGCTCGCGGCCCGGCAGAGCACAAGCCCCTTCGGCTTCAGCCGCAGGGTATTCTGCTCGCCCACCGGCCCCGGCAGCTCGGCGTCGCGGAACGCCGAAGCCGCCGCATAGCGCAGCGCCGGCGCGGTCTCGATCCCCTGCTCGCGCATCCAGCCGACCAGCTTCGCGAATGCCGGCGCCGGCTCGCCCTCGCCATGCGGCATCGGCCGCCGCGCCAGCAGCCGGCGCAGGTAGAACGGCCCGCCCGCCTTCGGCCCGGTGCCCGAAAGCCCATGCCCGCCGAAGGGCTGCACGCCGACCACGGCGCCGACGATGTTGCGGTTGACGTAGATGTTGCCGGCCTCGGCCTTGCCCACCGCCTGCGCGATCGTCTCGTCGATCCGGCTGTGCACGCCGAAAGTGAGCGCATAGCCCAGCGCATTCACCGCGGCGACCATCGCATTCCGCTCCTCGCGCCGGTAACGCACCACGTGCAGCACCGGCCCGAACACCTCGCGCTCCAGTGCCGAGGGATGGTCGATCTCGATCATCGTCGGCGCCACGAACCACCCGCCCTCGGTCTCTGGCGGCAGCGCCACCGAGAATACCTTATGCCCCCGCCCTTCCATCGTCTCGACATGGGCGCGGATATTGTCCCGCGCCTCCCGCGTGATCACCGGGCCCACATCGCTCGACAGCCGGTCGGTCGCCCCCACGGCGAGTTCCTCCATCGCCCCGCGCAGCATGGCGAGCAGCGGATCGGCAATGTCGTCCTGCACCAGCAGGATGCGCAGGGCCGAGCAGCGCTGCCCGGCGGAATCGAAGGCCGAGGTCACGATATCGCCCACCGCCTGTTCCAGCAGCGCCGAGGAATCGACCAGCATCGCGTTCTGCCCGCCGGTCTCGGCGATCAGCGGCACCGGCATCCCATCGGCATCGAGGCGCCGGGCGAGCGTGGCCTGGATCAGCCGGGCGACGGCGGTCGAACCGGTGAACACCACGCCGCCGACCCTGGCATCCTCCACCAGCGCGGCACCCGTCCGCCCGTCGCCCGGCAGCAGCTGCAACGCATCCGCCGGCACGCCGGCCTCGTGCATTATCCGCACGCCCTGGGCCGCGATCAGCGGGGTTTCCTCCGCCGGCTTGGCGAGCACCACATTGCCGGCGGCGAGTGCGGCGACCACCTGGCCGGTGAAGATGGCGAGCGGGAAATTCCACGGGCTGATCGCCGCCACCACGCCGAGCGGGCGATGCGTCTCGTTGTCGAACCCATCCTGCAACTGGCCCGCGTAATAGCGCATGAAATCGACCGCCTCGCGCACCTCGCCGATCGCCGCCGGGAGCGACTTGCCGGCCTCGCGCACGATCAGCCCGACCAGCGCGGTCATGCGGTGTTCGAGCAGGTCGGCGGCGCGAAGCAGGATCGCGGCGCGCTCGGCGGCAGGCGTCGCCTGCCAGATCGGCGCCATGGCGGCGGCGCGGGCGAGCGCGGCGCCGACCGCGCCCGCATCCGGCTCGATGACCGTGCCGACGCGGTCGGCGATATTCGCCGGGTTGACCACGGTCCGCCCCGGCGCGGCCGGATCGGCATCCGGCGGGGCGGCGCGCCAGTCCTGTTCGAGGCTTGCCAGCAGGGCCGAGCCGAGCGAGGCGAGGCGCTGCTCGCTGGTGAGATCAAATCCGGCGGAATTGCGCCGCGTGCCCAGAATCGCGCCCGGCAGCGCGATCTTCGGATGCGGCGCGCCGAGCGGCTCGATCTTTCTCGCGGCGGCGACCGGGTCCTCGATCAGCGCCTCGACCGGCACGCGGCGATCGGCGAGGCGGTTGACGAAGGAGGTGTTGGCGCCATTCTCCAGCAACCGGCGGACGAGATAGGCGAGCAGCGTCTCATGGGTGCCGACCGGCGCGTAGATCCGGCAGGGCCGGTCGAGCTTCTGCGGGCCGACGACTTCCTCGTAGAGCGGCTCGCCCATGCCGTGCAGGCACTGGAACTCGTAGTCCCCCACCTCGAAGGCGGGTCCGGCCAGGGCGTGGATGCTCGCCAGCGTCAGCGCGTTATGCGTCGCGAATTGCGGGAAGATCTCGGTGCGCGCCGCCAGCATCGCCCGCGCGCAGGCGAGATAGGACAGGTCGGTGTGGATCTTGCGGGTGAAGACCGGGAAACCTTCCAGCCCGTCGAGCTGGGCGCGCTTGATCTCGCTGTCCCAATACGCGCCCTTGACCAGCCGGACCATCAGCCGGTGGCGGCTGCGGCGGGCGAGGTCGATCAGGAACTCGATCACCGATCGCGCGCGCTTCTGGTAGGCCTGCACCACGAAGCCGATGCCGTTCCAGCCGGCGAGGCCCGGCTCGAAGCAGAGGCCTTCCAGCAGGTCGAGCGAGAGGTCGAGCCGGTCGGCTTCCTCGGCGTCGATATTGATGCCGATATCGTAGCGGCGGGCGAGCAGGGCCAGCGCCTTGAGCCGCGGCGCCAGCTCCTCCATCACCCGCGCGCGCTGGGCGCGGCAGTAGCGCGGATGCAGCGCCGAGAGCTTCACCGAAATGCCGGGGCCGCGATAGATCCCCTTGCCGCCCGCGGCGGCGCCGATCGCGTGGATCGCCTGTTCGTAGTCGCGGTAGTAGCGCGCGGCATCGGCGGCGGTGAGCGCGGCCTCGCCCAGCATGTCGTAGGAATAGGCGAAGCCCTTCGCCTCGCGCTTGCGGGCATTGGCCAACGCCTCGCCGATGGTCCGGCCCATGACGAACTGCTCGCCCATCAGCCGCATCGCGATGTTCACGCCGCGGCGGACCACCGGCTCGCCGCCGCGGGCGAGCAGCCGGGTCAGCGCCGAGGACAGGCCGGCCTCGCTCGCGGTGGCGTTCAGCCTGCCGGTGAGCAGCAGCCCCCAGGTGGCGGCGTTGATGAAGACCGACTTGTTGCCGCCGAGATGGCTCTGCCAGTCGCCGGCGCCGATCTTGTCGCGGATCAGCGCGTCGCGCGTGGCGGCGTCGGGGATGCGGAGCAGCGCCTCGGCGAGGCACATCAGCGCGATGCCCTCGTGGCTCGACAGCGCGTATTCCTGCAGCAGCGTCTCGACCAGGCCGGCATTGCGGCGGGCGCGCAGCGCGGTGACGAGGCTGGTCGCGGTCGCCCGCGCCTGTTTCGCGGCGGCGGCGGGCAGGGTCGCGCCCTCGATCAGCCCGGCGACGGCGTCGGTCTCCGGGATCCGGTAGGCGGCGGTGATCGCGGCGCGCAGCACGGTCTGCGGCTGCACGTCCTGGACGAATTCGAGGAAGGGCACGGCGGAAGGCGCGTCGTCCTCGGCGGTGGCGGCGGCGTCGAGCGCCTCGCCGCGTTCGAGCCGCTCCAGCCCGGCGAGAATGAGCTGCTTGGCGAGGTGATGCGTCGTCCGCCCCTCGCGTTCGGCCAGGGCGCGGAGCCGGGCGCGGACCTGATCGTCGAGCTTGACCCCCATCGTGCTGACAGCCATCGCCGTTCCTCCTGTTGCGGTTGCACCTGCGATGCGGAGCGGGTTACACCTTTTGTGAGAAAAGGTGCAACCCAATTCGTTGCTGCGGTGCACCCTATGACGGCGGCGGCCAATTCCGCTACAGACGGAGCACCATGACGTTGCAGCGCAGCCAGATCCGCATCGCGGTCAATTTCGCCCTCGACGGTCTGCTGGCCGCGCTGGCGGTGATCGGCGCCTGCTGGCTCGCCGATCCGGCGCATCCGATGCCCTCGCCGGCGGTCCTGCCGCTGGCCGGGTCGGCGGCGATCTGGCTGGTCGGCGTGCCGTTCGGCCTCGCCCGGCAGCACTGGCGCTTCACCGCCCTGCCCGACGCGATCGCGGTGGGGGCGAGTGCGGTGTTCGCCGCGCTGCTGCTCGTGCTGCTGCTCGTCGGCGTCGGCGCCAGGCTTCCCTCGGCGAGTTTTCCGCCGCTGCTGATGATCACGCTCGGCCTCGCGCTGCTGGCGCCGCGCGTGCTCTACCGGATGGCGCGCAGCCGCCGCGAGGTGCTGTCGGACGATGCCGAGACCGCGCTGCTGCTCGGCGATGGCGAGGGCGCGGAACTGTTCCTCGCCGCCCTGTCGCGCGAGAGCCACCAACGCTACCGGGTGATCGGCGTGCTGGCGGGCTCGGCGCGGGAGACCGGCCGGCGCATCCATAACGTGCCGATCCTCGGCGAGGTGAGCGGGCTGGCGGCGGCGCTCGACCGGCTGGCCGAGGTCGGGCAGATGCCGGCCGTGCTGGTGGTGGCGAGCCGCGAGCTCGTCGGCCCGGCGCTGCGCGAGATCATGGACGAGGCCGAGCGCCGCGGCATCCGCGCCGCCCGCGCGCCGCGGCCGACCACGCTCTCGCCCACCACGCCGGGCGAGCCGGAGACCGCGCTGCGGCCGATCGCCATCGAGGACCTGCTCAACCGCCCGCAGGTCGCGCTCGACCGCGAGGGCATGGCGCGGATGATCCAGGGACGCTGCGTGCTGGTGACCGGCGCCGGCGGGTCGATCGGCTCGGAACTGGCCCGCCAGGTCGCGGGCTTCGGACCGGCGCGGCTGATCCTGCTCGATTCGAGCGAGTTCGCGCTGTGGCGGATCGATCTCGAACTCTCGGAGCAGGTGCCGGGCCTCGCGCGCGCGGCAGTGATCGCCGATGTGCGCGACCGCGCGCGGATCGAGGCGCTCTGCGCCGAATGGCGGCCGGACCTCGTGTTCCACGCGGCGGCGCTGAAGCATGTGCCGATCGTCGAGGCCAATCCGCTGGAGGGCATCGCCACCAACGCGCTCGGCACCCGCAACGTGGCCGATGCCGCCCGCGCCGCCGGCGCCGGGCTGATGGTGCTGATCTCGACCGACAAGGCGGTGAACCCGTCCTCGGTGATGGGCGCGTCGAAGCGGCTGGCGGAGATGTATGCCCAGGGGCTCGACGTCGCGGCGCGGCGGCAGGCGGGGATGCGCATCGTCACCGTGCGGTTCGGCAACGTGCTGGGCTCGACCGGCTCGGTGGTGCCGCTGTTCCGCCGCCAGCTCGCCCGCGGCGGGCCGCTGACGGTAACGCATCCCGACATGCGGCGTTATTTCATGACGGTGCGCGAGGCGGTCTCGCTCGTGCTGCAGGCCGCCGTGGTCGGCCGCTCGGACGCGGCGCTGCCGGTCGCACAAGGCGGGATCTTCGTGCTCGACATGGGCGAGCCGGTGAAGATCGTCGATCTCGCGCGGCAGATGATCCGCCTCGCCGGGCTCAGGCCCGATCTCGACATCCCGATCCGCTTCACCGGGCTCAGGCCGGGAGAAAAGCTGTTCGAGGAGCTGTTCCACGGCGCCGAACGGCCGATCGAGACCGGGTTTCCCGGCCTGCTGATGGCCGCCCCGCGGGTGGCCGACGCCGCCCTGGTCGGCCGGGCCTTCGACGAGCTGGCCGCCCTGATCCAGCGCGGCGAGGCGGCGGCCGCGCTCGCGGCGCTGGCAAGGCTGGTGCCGGAGTTCGGCGCGCAACCCCTCGCCGCGGCGGGCCCGACCGGCTAGAGAACGCCGATGGACACCGATCTTCCCCCGATTCCGTTTCTCGATCTCAAGGCGCAGCAGGCGCGCCTCGGCCCCGGCCTGCGGGCGCGGATCGACGCCGTGCTGGCGCATGGCCAGTTCATCCTCGGCCCCGAAGTCACCGAGCTGGAGCAGCGGCTCGCCGCGTTCTGCGGGGCGGCGCATTGCGTCAGCGTGAGTTCGGGCACCGACGCGCTGCAGATCGCGATGATGGCGGAGGGGATCGGGCCGGGCGATGCCGTGTTCCTGCCGGCCTTCACCTATACCGCGACCGCAGAGGTGCCGCTGCTGCTCGGCGCGACGCCGGTTTTCGTCGATATCGATCCGGCGACGTTCCAGATCGACCCCGCGCATCTGGAGGCGCGGATCGGCGCGGTGCGCGCGGCCGGATTGCTGCGGCCGCGGGCGGTGGTCGGGGTCGATCTGTTCGGGCAGCCCGCGCCCTGGCCGGCGCTGCGCGACATCGCCGCCCGGCACGGGCTGTTCACGCTGGATGACTGCGCGCAGGCCTTCGGCGCCGCACTCGGCGGCGAGCGGCTCGGCCGCGCCGCGGATGCGACGGCGACGAGTTTCTTCCCCTCGAAGCCGCTCGGCGCCTATGGCGATGGCGGCGCGCTGTTCACCGAGAGCGACGAGCGCGCGGCGCTGTATCGCTCGCTGCGCACCCATGGCGAGGGGACGACGCGCTACGACGTGCAGCGGATCGGCATGAACGGGCGGCTGGACACGCTGCAGGCGGCGGTGCTGCTCGCCAAGCTCGACGTGTTCGAGGCGGAGCTGGCGCGGCGGGAGACGATCGCCCGGCGGTATGACGAGGCGCTGGCATCGGTGTTCGCCACCCCCGTCCGCGTGCCGGAGAGTTCGAGCGCCTGGGCGATCTATGCGGTGCTGCTGCGCGATGGCGCGGCGCGCGAGGCGATGCAGGCGCGGCTGCGGGCGCGCGGCGTGCCGAGCGCGGTGTATTACCCGAAGCCGCTGCATCACCAGCCGGCCTATCGCGCCTCGCATGACGGGGCGGCGCTGCCGGTTTCGGAGGATGTGGCGACGCGGATCATGGCGCTGCCGCTGCATCCCGATCTCGACGACGCGCAGGTGGCGCGGGTGATCGAGGCCTGCCTCGAAGGGGCGGCCGATGCCGCGGGGTGACCTGTTCCCCGAGGTCGGCCCGTATCAGACGGGGTATCTGCCGGTCGGCGACGGGCATGTGATCTACTGGGAGCAGGTGGGCAACCCGCGCGGGCGGCCGGTGCTGTTCCTGCATGGCGGGCCGGGCGCCGGCGCGGGCGCGGTGCACCGGCGCTTCTTCGACCCGGCATTCTGGCGCGTGGTGATCTTCGACCAGCGCGGCGCCGGGCGCTCGACGCCGCTGGGCAGCCTCGCGCGCAACACGACGCCGGCGCTGATCGAGGATATCGAGGCGCTGCGCGAGCATCTCGGCATCAGGCAGTTCCTGCTGTTCGGCGGTTCCTGGGGATCGACCCTCGCGCTGGCCTATGCCCAGGCGCATCCGGAGCGGGTGATGGGCATGGTGCTGCGCGGCATTTTCCTCGGCCGGCCGAGCGAGGTGGAATGGTTCCTCGAAGGGATCGCCCGCTTCTTCCCCGATGCGCACGCGGCGCTGGTGAACTTCCTGCCCGAGGCGGAGCGCGGCGATCTGCTGGGGAGCTATTTCCGCCGGCTCTGCGACCCCGATCCGGCCATTCACCTGCCGGCGGCGCAGGCCTGGTCGGTCTATGAGGGATCGTGCTCGACGCTGCTGCCGAGCTACGAGACGGTGAGCGCCTTCGCGCAGGACCGCACCTCGCTCGGGCTCGCGCGGATCGAGGCGTATTACTTCCTCAACAACCTGTTCCTGCCGCCGGACGGGCTGCTGGCCGGGATGGGGCGGCTGGCCGGCGTGCCGGGCGAGATCGTGCAGGGGCGCTATGACATGATCTGCCCGCCGAATTCCGCCTTCGACCTCGCCGACGCCTGGCCCGCCGCGCGGCTGACGGTGGTGCCGGACGCCGGGCACTCGGCGCTGGAGCCGGGCATTCGCGCGGCCCTGCTGGCCGGGCTGGAGCGGATCCGCAACCTGACCTGAATTTGCCTTGCCGGTGGTTTCGTATTTTAAGCGAACGTACCGGTTTCGTGATCACGTCGTGTCCGGTGCGACGGATCGGGCATGGCAGGAGGCTGCGCCCTGAATTCGCCCAAATCGGGCGGAACAACGCGGGACATGACGAGGAGAATGGCAATGGCGCGGGGACGGCGCGCGGTGTTGGGGGCGATGGCCGGGGCGCCTCTGGCGGCGCGGGCGGCGAGCCTGCCGGTGATGCCGGTGGCCATCACGATGGGGACCGGCCAGCCGGGCGGCGGGTTCTCGGTCTATGGCCAGGCCTGGGGACAGCTGGCGCAGAAGGCCGCGCGGATTTCCGTGTCCTACCGCGCATCCGGCGGCAGCGCCGCCAACATCCTGCTGGTGGAGCAGCACGCGGCACAGCTGGGCCTCGCGGTGCTGGCTGTCGCCGAACAGGCCTGGATGGGCCAGGGCGCCTGGACCAGCGGCGTGAAGCTCCAGGGATTCCGCGCCCTGTTTCCGGTCTTTGGCGCGAGCCTGCAGATTTTCGCGCCGGCGCGGAGCGGGTTGCGCCGGCTGCGCGACCTGGACGGCAAGCGGATCGGCGTCGGCCCGGCCGGCGGTGCCGGGGCGGTGCTGGCGGCGGCGGCGCTCACCGCCGCCGGGGTGCGGCCGCAGCTGGCGATCGACGGGCTTTATCACGAGCAGATCGAACTGCTGCAAAAGGGCCGGATCGACGCCTGCGCCTTTTTCGGCGTCACGCCGCTGCCGGCGGTCCGCGCCGCGGCGGCGAGCGGCGGCTACAACCTGATCGGCTTCGAGCGGGGCGAGATCGCGGCGGCGCGGCGGGCGCTGCCCGGCATCGGGCCGACGGTGATCGGCCGCGACGCGCTGCCGCATCTGTCCGCCGCGGTGGCGACGATCGGCTCCGAGGCGATCGCCATCGGTGCGGCGAACCTGCCGGAAGGGCTGGCCCATGCGGTGACGCGGGCGGCGCTGATCCATCGCGCCGCCCTGCTGCGCACCCTGCCCGGCAGCGGGCCGGCGCGGCTGGACGCGGGCTGGATCGACCGCAGTTCGCCGGTGCCCTTCCACCCTGGCGCGGCGGCGGCGCTGCGCGAGGCGGGGCTCGCCGTGCCGGACGCGCTGGTGCGCGGCTGACGCCGCCCGGCGCGGGGCCATTGTCTTGCCGCGCCATGGCGCAGGGCCTAGTGTCCCGACACTGAAGTCCGCCGGGTTTCAGACTCAAGTGGACACTCGTAAAATCAACATATTCGTGACCTGATCGGCGCTGAAATTCACTCCGGATCTCAGCGCGGGACACCAGGGCACGGTATGCGACCACGGACCGGAACCGTTCGATGCGAAGACTGATCATGACCGCGGTCGCCCTGAGCCGCCGCCACGCGCGGGCGGTGATCGCGGCCTATCTGGCCGCGATCGTGCTCGGGCTCGCCTATACGTCGTCCCATCTCGGGATCGACACCAATACCGATCACCTCTTCGCCGCCAGCCTGCCCTGGCGGCAGGAGCAGATGAAGTTCGACCGGGCGTTCCCGCAGTTCCAGAACCTCATCGTCGCGGTTGTGCGCGCCGATGTGCCGGAGACGGCGGACGCGACGGCGAAGGCGCTGGCCGCGAAGGTGGCGGAGGACAAGACCCATTTCCACGATGCCTCGCGCCCCGGAACCGGCAGTTTCTACGACCGCGACGGCCTGCTGCTGCTGCCCGAGACGCAGCTCGCCACATTGCTGAACTCGATCGTCACCGCCCAGCCCTTTCTCGGCCAGCTCTCGGCCGATCCCTCCGCCGCCGGGCTGTTCAAGGCGCTCGACCTGATGGCGGTGGGCGTCGGCGCGGGGCAGGCCAACCTCGCCCCCTACCGCGCCCAGCTCGACACCTTCCGCAAGGCGCTGGCAGCCGCGGCGGCCGGGCATCCCGCGCCGCTCTCGTGGCAGTCGCTGCTGATGCCGGGGGTGGCCGCGGAGCAGGGCAATGTGCGCTTCGTGCTGATCCATCCGGTTCTCGATCACGGCGCGCTGGAGCCGGGCGGGGTGGCGACGGCGGCGCTGCGGCGGATCATCGCCAGGCTGCCGGAGGTGAAGGACGGCTCGGCGCGGATCAGCTACACGGGGCAGATCCCGCTTTCGGACGAGCAGTTCGCCAGCCTGACCCAGGGGATGGTGGCCGGGCTGCTCATCAGCACCGCGCTGATCACGCTCTGGCTGCTGCTGGCGGTGCGGTCGTGGCGGATGATCGTGCCGATCCTCGCCACGCTGCTCGCGGGACTTGCGCTGACGATCAGCTTCGCCGCCCTCGCCATCGGCACGCTGAACCTGATCTCGGTGGCCTTCGCGATCCTGTTCGTCGGCCTCGCGGTCGATTTCGCGATCCAGTTCTGCGTGCGGCTGCGCGACGTGCGCCGCCGGGTGGACGACCCCGCGCTGGCGCTGATCGGCGCCGCCGACGAGGCGGGGGTGCAGATCGCGCTCGCCGCCGGGGCGACGGCCTGCGGCTTTCTCGCCTTCGTGCCGACCAGCTTCGTGGGCGTCGCCGAACTGGGGCTGATCGCCGGGATCGGCATGGTGATCGCCTTCATCTGCACGATCACCTTCCTGCCCGCCCTGCTCGCCTACACGCGGCCGCGCGGCGAGGCGGAGCGGATCGGCTTTCCGCTCGGCGACTGGGGCGACAGCGCGCTGCAGCGGCACGGCCGCCCGGCGCTCGGCATTTTCGCCGCGGTGGCGATCGCCGGCATTCTCGCCGCCGCCACGCTGCAGTTCGACGCCAACCCGCTCGACACCCAGAACCCGAATACGGAGGCGATGCGGACGCTGCATTCGCTGCTCGACAAATCGGTCACGAATCCTTTCTACATCAATGTCCTGGCGAAGAATGTCGAGGATGCGCGGCAGCTTTCGGCGCGGCTTGGCAAGCTCCCCGAGGTCTCGCAGGTGATTTCCGGCGCGACCTTCGTGCCGCAGCACCAGGCGGCCAAGCTCGGCATGATCCGGCAGACGCAGGGCATCCTGGCGCCGAGCCTCGCGGCCGGCACGCCGCCCGCGGTGACGCCGCAGCGCCTGCGCGCGGCGGCGGCGAAGGCAGCGGCGGAGATCGCCGCGGTCGCGGGCAAGCTGCCGAAGGACTCCCCGCTGCTCGGCATCGGCGCCGCGCTGGAGCAGCTGAAATCCGCTCCCGACGCGCGGGTGATGGCGATGAACGCCGCCCTCACCCGTTATCTGCCGGATGCGCTGACGCGGCTGAACCAGGCGCTCTCGGCGCAGGAGATCACGGCGGCGAACCTGCCGCAGTCGGTGAAGCGGGACTGGTTCCTGCCGGGCGGCGAGGTGCGGGTGCAGGTGATTCCGACCGCGGCGGCGCAGAGCTCGGCGGGGTTGTGGCGCTTCGTGCGGGCGGTGGAGACGGTGGTGCCGGTCGCGGCCGGGCCGGCGGCGACCACGGTGGCGACGGCGCAGACCATCCTCGGCGCCTTCCGCGAGGCCGCCGCCCTGGCCGCCGCCGCGATCGGGCTGATCCTGATGCTGTTTCTCCGCTCGGCGCGGGATTCGGCGCTGGTGGTGCTCACCCTGGCGCTGTCGGCCGTTCTCACCGCGCTGTTCGCCCATCTCGCCGGGCTGCAGCTGAACTATGCGAACATCATCGCGCTGCCGCTGCTGCTCGGCGTCGGCGTCTCGTTCAACGTGTATTTCGTGATGAACTGGCGCGACGGGATGAAGCACCTGCTGGGCTCGGCCACGGCGCGGGCCGTGCTGTTCTCGGCGTTGACCACCGGTACCGCCTTCGGCTCGCTCGCCGCCTCGCAGGACCGCGGCACGGCGAGCCTCGGCGCGCTGCTGCTGCTCAGCCTGCTGGCCGTGCTGATCGCCACCTTCGTGTTCCTGCCGGCCCTGCTCTACGTGCTGCCGCGGCGGGAATGAACCTCGAGAAGCGCAGCCTGTCGCTCTCCGGGCACCGGACCAGCGTGGCGCTGGAGCCTGAATTCTGGACGGCGCTGGAGGCGGCGGCGGCGCGGCGCGGCGTGGCGCTGGGCACGCTGGTCGGCGAGGTCGACGCCGCGCGCGACCCGGATCGCCCGCTCGCCTCGGCGCTGCGGGTGTTCGCCCTGACCGGCGCAGGGTAGCGCGGCACCGGTCCTGACCCTATAGTAACCGGCAAAATTGCCAGACTGGAAACGAGACACCATGCCCCAATACCGTTCCCGCACCTCCACCCACGGCCGCAACATGGCGGGCGCCCGCGCGCTGTGGCGCGCGACCGGCATGGGCGATGCGGATTTCGGCAAGCCGATCATTGCCATCGCCAATTCCTTCACCCAGTTCGTGCCGGGCCATGTGCACCTGAAGGATCTCGGCCAGCTCGTCGCCCGCGAGATCGAGGCGGCCGGCGGGGTGGCGAAGGAGTTCAACACCATCGCCGTCGATGACGGCATCGCCATGGGTCATGGCGGCATGCTGTATTCGCTGCCCTCGCGCGAGCTGATCGCCGATGCGGTGGAATACATGGTCAACGCCCATTGCGCCGACGCGCTGGTCTGCATTTCCAACTGCGACAAGATCACGCCGGGCATGCTGATGGCGGCGATGCGGCTGAACATCCCGACCATCTTCGTCTCGGGCGGGCCGATGGAGGCGGGCAAATACATCGCCGATGGCGAGACCAGGGCCGCCGACCTGATCACCGCCATGGTCGTCGCCGCCGACCCGACCAAGACCGACGAGCAGGCCGCGGTGATGGAACGCTCCGCCTGCCCCACCTGCGGCTCGTGCTCGGGCATGTTCACCGCCAATTCGATGAACTGCCTGACCGAGGCGCTCGGCCTCGCCCTGCCGGGCAACGGCTCGCTGCTCGCCACCCATGCCGACCGCAAGCGGCTGTTCGTCGAGGCGGGATGGCAGATCGTCGATCTCGCCCGGCGCTATTACGAGCAGGACGACGAGGGCGTGCTGCCGCGCCGGATCGGCGGGTTCAAGGCGTTCGAGAACGCGATGTCGCTCGATATCGCGATGGGCGGGTCGACCAACACGGTGCTGCACCTGCTGGCCGCGGCACGCGAGGCGGAACTCGACTTCACCATGGCGGACATCGACCGGCTGTCGCGCCGGGTGCCCAATCTCTGCAAGGTCTCGCCCTCGGTCAGCAATGTCCACATGGAGGACGTGCACCGCGCCGGCGGCATCATGGGCATTCTCGGCGCCCTCGACCGCGCCGGGCTGATCCATCGCGACTGCGCCACGGTGCACGAGAAGACGATCGGCGAGGCGATCGACCGCTGGGACGTGATGCGCGGCGGCGAGACGGCGAAGACGCTCTACAGCGCCGCCCCCGGCGGGGTGCGGACGACGGAGGCGTTCAGCCAGAGCCGGCGCTACGAAAGCCTCGATCTCGACCGCGAGAACGGCGTCATCCGCGACGCCGAGCACGCGTTCAGCAAGGATGGCGGGCTCGCCGTGCTGTATGGCAACATCGCGCTCGACGGCGCGATCGTGAAGACGGCTGGCGTCGATGCGTCGATCCTCGTCTTCGAGGGGCCGGCGCGGATCTTCGAAAGCCAGGAGGACGCGGTCGCCGGCATTCTCGGCGACAGGGTGAAGGCGGGCGACGTGGTGCTGATCCGCTACGAGGGGCCGAAAGGCGGGCCGGGGATGCAGGAAATGCTGTATCCGACCTCGTACCTGAAATCGAAGGGCCTTGGGAAATCCTGCGCGCTGATCACCGACGGGCGGTTCTCCGGCGGCACGGCGGGGCTGTCGATCGGGCATATCTCGCCGGAAGCGGCGCAGGGCGGGGCGATCGGGCTGGTCGAGGAGGGCGACATCATCGCCATCGACATCCCGAACCGCAAGCTCGACGTGAAGCTCGACGAGGCGACGCTGGAAGCGCGGCGCGCGGCGATGGAGGCGAAGGGCAAGGCGGCGTGGAAACCGGCCGCGCGCGAGCGCGTGGTCTCCGCCGCGCTGCAGGCCTATGCGGCGCTGACCACGAGTGCGGCCAACGGCGCGGTGCGCGACGTGACGCAGGTGCAGCGCGGGCGCTGAGGATCGTATGGATCAGGCGGCGGCTTCGGCTGCCGCCTGGGTGCGCCGGCGCGGGAGCAGCAGCAGGCAGGCCATGCCGGTGACCATCACCGCGGCGGCCATCCACAGCGCGCCGTCGTAGCTGCCGGTGAGCGCGGCGATATAGCCCGAGACGGCGGGCGCGATGATCTGCGCGGCGCCGAAGCTGATCGTCATCCGCGCCATCGCCTTCGAGGGGTTGCGCGGGTAGAGCCGGCCGATGATCGTCAGCGTCATGCTGGTGATGCCGTTGAACGAACATCCGTAGAGGGCGGCACCGACCAGCGAGAGGGCGACGCCGCGCGTGGTCGCGCCGATTGCGATGCTGAGCGTGAGCAGGGCGAAGGCGGCGAGCAGCGCCCTGATGTCGCCGGTGCGGCGCGCGACGCGGTCCCAGAGCGGAGCGGTCGGGATCGCGCCGAGGCCGACCACGACCCAGACCAGGTTCCCCATGCCGCGCAGCGCCGGCAGATGCGCCACGAGGGCGACGATGAAGGTGGCGCTGACGACATAGCCGACGCCGGCGCAGAAATAGGCGGCGACGAACAGCGCCATCCAGCGGGCGACCGGCGGCGTGTCCGCCAGGGCGGCGGGGCCGGCGGCATCGGCTTGCGGGGGCATCGGCATCCAGATCCAGGCGGGGATCAGGAAGACGATGCCGAACAGGCCGGAGGCGATCCACTCGCCCGCCCAGTTGAGCCGGAAGGCCATCGCCATCGGCAGCAGGCCGGAGACGACGATGCCGAGGCCGAGGCCGCCGAAGGGCACGCCGAGTTCGAGCCGCCTGCCGTGATGGCGCAGCCAGGCGAGCATCAGCCCGGTGCCGAGCAGCAGCGCGCCCACCGCCGTCATTCCGGCGAGGAAGCGCAGCACCGCCCAGGCGACGAGGCTGGTGGTCAGGCCCATCGCCGCCGTGGTGATAACGGCGATGACCAGCAGGGCGCGGTAGAACAGGAAACGGGTGCGCAGGTCGCCGATCGCGGCGATCAGCAGCGTGCCCGTCATGTAGCCGGCGTAGTTGATGGTGGCGAGCCAGCCGCCGCCGGTGACGGAGAGATGCGCCTGCTCCTGCATCACCGGCAGCAGCGGCGTGTAGAGGAAGCGGGCGAGGCCGACGGTGAGGACCATGCTGGCGATGCCCGCCGCCATGACCTTCGCGGCCTCGCGGTCGGTCGCGGTCGTGGCGGTGGGAGGGGCGGCGATCGATGACATGGCAGGCCTCATGACTGACCTGCCATGCTTAGATGAACGGCGCGCAGCCGCCAATCGCCACAGCGTCAGCCCGTGTGGCTGACGCTAATCGACACAACGTCAGCCGGCGTGGCTGACGCCGGCGAGGTGTTCCATCCGTTCCGTATCCGCACCGAGTTCGGCGGCGGAGCCGTCATAGACGACCTCGCCGTCGGAGAGCACATAGGCGCGGTCGGCGAGCTGGAGGGCGAGATGCGCGTTCTGCTCGACCAGCAGGATCGACATCCCCTCGCCTTTCATCCGCCCGATCGTGCGCATGACTTCCTGCACGATGACCGGCGCGAGCCCCTGGGAGGGTTCGTCGAGGATCAGGAACTTGGGGTTGAGCAGCAGCGCGCGGGCGATGGCGAGCATTTCCTGCTCGCCGCCCGAAAGCCGGCCGCCCTTGCTCGTCTTGCGTTCCTCAAGGCGCGGGAAGAGCTTGTAGATCGTCTCGATCGTCCACGGCCCCTTGGTCTCGGGGGGAACGAGCAGGTTCTCGTGCACCGTCATGTGCCCGAAGATCTTGCGGCCCTCGGGAACATAGCCGACGCCGGCATTGGCGATGCGATGGGAAGCCGCCCTGGTCACATCCTTGCCGAAGAGCTTGATGTTGCCATCGCGGGGCGGGGTGAGGCCCATGACGCTGCGCATGGTGGTGGTCTTGCCGGCGCCGTTGCGGCCGAGCAGGGCGATCAGCTCGCCCTGGTTCACCTTCAGCGAGACGCCGTGCAGGATATGGCTCTTGCCGTAATAGGTCTGCAGGCCCTCGGCTTCGAGAACGGCACTCATGCGGCGGTCTCCTCGATGGCGGTTCCGAGATAGGCGCTCTGGACGCGCGGGTTGGCGGAGATTTCCGCCGCGGTGCCCTCGGCGAGGAAGGTGCCGTTGTCGAGCACGGTGATGCGGTCGGCGATGCCGAACACGATCGCCATGTCGTGCTCGACGAACAGCATGGTGATGCCCTGGTCCTTGTTGAGCCGGCGGATCAGGTCGGTCATGTGGTGGGTTTCCTCATCCCCCATGCCGGCGGTCGGCTCGTCGAGCAGGAGCAGGCGCGGATGGCGCGACAGGGCGATGCCGATTTCCACCACGCGCTGGTCGCCATGCGACATCTCGCCGACGATGCGGTCCGCCTTGTCGGCGATGCGGGTGACATGGAGCAGCTCGTCCACCTTTTCATCGACCTTCGCGCGCGTCGCCCGCGAGATCCAGGGGCGGAGCTGCAGGCCCATCGCCGTTTCCACCGCGACGCGGACATTCTCGTAGACCGAGAGCGAGAGGAAGACCTGGGTGATCTGGAAGGTGCGGATGATGCCGCGGCGGACCAGCTCGTTCGGGCTGACCGCGGTGATCGGCTGGCCGTCGAAGATGATCTGCCCCTCGGTGGGCGGGAAGAAGCCGCTGATCAGGTTGAACAGCGTGGTCTTGCCCGCGCCGTTCGGGCCGATGACGGCGCGCAGCTCGCCCGGCTCGACCGCGAGCGAGATGTCCTTCAGCGCCTGCAGCGCGCCGAAGCGGCGGCCGACATGTTCGAGTTTCAGAAGGCTCACGACCGCGCCCTCCCCTTGATGAAGCCGAGCAGGCCCTGCGGGAAGAACAGCACCGACAGGACGAAGATCAGGCCGATATAGGTCATCCAGTTCTGGGTCACGCTGGAGAGGTAGTCCTGCGCGACGATGTAGATCACGGCGCCGAGGAACGGTCCCCAGAAGCTGCGCATCCCGCCGAGCACGCAGATGACGACGAAGGAGCCGGAGAGCTGCCATTGCAGGTCGTCCGGCGAGGCGAAGGCGGTCAGCATCGCGTTCAGGCTGCCGGCGAGTGCGGTGATGAAGGCCGAGATCGCGAAGGCGACCCAGACCTGCTTGTCCACCGCGACGCCGAGGAAGCGCAGCCGGGTGGTGTTCTCGCGCGTGGCGACGAAGGCATGGCCCATCGGCGAGCGGAGGATCTGCCAGACGACGAGCATGACCACCGCGAAAAGCGCCAGCACGACATAATAGAAGCGCGCCGGGCCGAGATTGATGGTTTCGCCGCCGAGATGCAGCGGCACGCGGGAGAAGCCGGTCAGCCCGTCCTCGCCGCCGGTGACGGTGTTCCAGCGCACGGCGAGGAAGTAGAACATCTGGCCGAAGGCGATGGTGATCATCGAGAAGTAGATGCCCTTGCGCTTCATCACCATCGGGCCGACCAGGATGCCGCCGATGCCGCCGAGCAGCGTGCCGGCGATGAGGGCGAGCGGCATCGAGGGAATGACATGGATGATGAACAGGCCGGTGCCGTAGGCGCCGAGGCCGAAATAGGCCGCATGGCCGAAGGACAGGCCGCCGGTGTAGCCGAGCAGCAGGTTCAGCCCGGTCGCGGCCATCGCGTAGATCAGCACGCGCGAGGCGAGATCGGTGAAGCCGCCGACGGCCGGCAGCCAGATCGGCACGAACAGCAGGGCGAGCCAGATGATCGCCGCGGAGATCTCGCGTCCGCCGATCGAGGGCGCGGGCCGCGTGGCCGGCTTGGTGTCGAGTGCAGTGCTCATTCGAACAGACCTTCCTGGCCGAGCAGGCCGCGGGGGCGGATGACCAGGACCACCGCCATGATGACGTAGATGACGACTTCCTGCGCGACCGGATAGAAGGCCGCGGTGAGGCCGGAGGCCATGCCGATGATGAGCCCGCCGAGCACGCTGCCCATCAGGCTGCCGACGCCACCGACGATGATGGCGACGAAGGCGGGCATGATCAGCGAATCACCGATCGTCGGCGACAGGCCGAGCTGGCCGGCGGCGAGGATGCCGGCCACGCCGGCAAGGAAGATGCCGATGCCGAAATTCGCCGCGCGCAGGAAGAAGATGTTCACCCCGAGAGAGGAGATGGTTTCGAGATCGGCATTGCCGGCGCGGATGCGGATGCCGATGCGGCTGAACCGCAGCACCGCGAACAGCGCGCCGGTGACCAGCACGGTGATCAGGATGACCACGATGCGGAAGCCGGTGAGAAAGAACATCGAGGAGCTGAGCGGTGAGTTGAGGTAGTTCGGCAGGGCGAAGGGCTGCCCGATCGAGCCCCAGATGGTGCGGATCATGTCCTGCATGATCATCGCGAGGCCGAAGGTCAGCAGCAGCGAGAACAGCGGATCGCGCCCGTAGAGCGGGCGGATCAGCACCCGTTCGGTCACGACGCCGACCACCACCGCCAGCAGCGGCGCGACGATCAGCCCGCCCCAGAAGCCGATATAGGGTTCGAGGGTGAAGGCGAGATAGCCGCCGAGCGCCATGAAGGTGCCATGGGCGAAATTGATGACGCCGTTCAGGCCGAGGATCAGCGACAGTCCCAGCGCCATGAGCGCATAGAAGATGCCGACCACCAACCCGTTGAAGGCGCTGTAGACAAGCAGAGTTTCCACGGATCTTACTTCATATCTGGCGCCCGCGGGCGCGGCTGGAGACGAGGTCGCGCGGCGGATGCGGCGAACGGGCCCACGGCTTTCGCCGTGGGCCGGTCCAGTCCGCCACGCGGGCGGGGCTTCAGCTCGGGTACGTCATCTTGCAGCCGGCGGCCTCCGGCGACAGGGCGATCTTCTCGCTCGGCACCACTTCGGCCACCTTGAACAGGTTCGGGTAGCTCGCGTCCTTGGGGACGTAGCCGGGGAACATGTTCGCCATCATCTGATGGTCCCCGGCGCGGTAGTAAACCTTGCCCGGCTGCAGTGCCACATCCGGCGGCAGTTCCATGCCCTCGAGGGCCTTCACCACCTTCAGCGAGTCGAGCGACTTGGCATTGTTCGCGGCCATCGCGATGGCGTGGGCGGTGGCATAGCCGAACCAGGTTCGCGCCGTCGGCACCTTGCCGCCGGTGCGCTTCTTCACCGCCGTCACGAAATCGGCGACATGCGGAACGCCGGGCTGGTTCCAGTACCACTCGAAGGTCCACCAGCCGAGGAGAGCGGCCTTCGGCAGCGCCTGGAGCACTTCCATTTCCTGCAGCGCGCCGGCGATCGCCATCTGCTTGTCGAGGCCGAACTGCACGGCCTGCTTCAGCAGGTTCACGAGGTCGTCGCCCGCCTGCAGGCAGATCAGCACGTCCGGCTTCGCGGCGCGGGCGCGGATCAGGTAGGAGGAGAAGTCGGTGGTGCCCAGCGGCGCGAGCGCGTGGCCCGCGGCCTGGCCGCCCGCCTTCTTCAGCTGGATCATGTAGTCCTTGTAGAGGGCGTGACCGAAGGCATAGTCGGGCACGATGAAGAACCACTTCTTGCCGAACTTCTTGAAGAGCGTCTCGAAGTCGCCGGCGGTGAGCATCCAGGTGGTCGAGCAGGTGCGGAACGTGGTCCAGTGGCACTTGCTGCCGGTCACGTCATCCGCGTGGCCGCCGGTGTCGACGAACAGCATCTCGTGCTGAAGGGCGAACTGGCTGAGCGATTCGGACGCGGCCGAATTCACCGTGCCCATCAGGAAGTTCACCTTGTCCTCGGCGACGAGCTTCTGCGCCTTGCTGACGGCAGGCCCGGGCAGGCTGTTGTCGTCCTCGACGAGAAGCTGGACGGGCCGGCCGAGAATGCCGCCCTTCTTGTTGATCTCGTCGACCGCCATGGTGGCGCCGATGATCTCGTTGTGACCCGCAGGCGCGTAGACGCCGGTGCGCGGGTCGATCATGCCGATCTTGACCGGCGTTTCGCTGGCGCCCCAGCTGACTTGCGGGAGGACAAGGCTGGACACGCCGGCGGCGGCGCCAGCCTTCAGCAGCCCGCGACGCTTGAACGATGCAGAGTTCTCGAAATCCATTTGGATCATTTCCCCTTCCGTACTTGTGGCCGCTTCACACGACGCATTCGGCCCAGCGATCAGGCGCGGTCCGCATTCTACTAACACGAGGGTCTTACGATGTGCTGACCCCGGTTATATCGTGGCAACCGCACGTCACATTCCGGTTTTATCCTGCATACCTGATCTGTCAACAGCCCGGAGGTCGTAAAACGTCGAATTGACAGGCTATTTTACAACAAATGTCCAGTAGTGCGGCTGGCGCCCTGCCTTGATGGCCTTGGCTTCATATCGGGTCGGCGGCCAGTCCGGGGGGCGAATTCCGGATTTACTTAACAAAAAAAATGCCTCTGCGTTAGAAAATACTTCCTCAACCCATTGTTGATAGGTCGGGTCGTCGCTGGCGATCCGCCACAGCCCGCCCGGCCGGAGCACGCGGGCGACCTCGGCGAGGATCGCCGGATGGACGAACCGCCGCTTCGCGTGGCGCGCCTTCGGCCAGGGATCGGGGAACATCAGGAACAGGCGCGAGACCGATCCCGCCGGCAGGGTGCGCAGCAGGGCGCGGGCGTCGTCGTCGTGCACGCGCAGGTTGGGCGGGATTGTCGGCTCGACACCCTCGGGGGCGAGGCGCGAGAGCAGCGAGGCGATGCAGTTGACGAACACCTCGCAGGCGACAAGGCCGATTTCGGGATTGGCCGCGGCGATCGCCTCGGCATGCTCGAACCCGCCGGCGCCGACCTCGAGCCAGAGTTCCTTCGGCGCGATCGCGAAAGTCCGCTCCGGCCAGCGCAGACGCGGCAGCAACGTCTCGATCAGCTCCTCTTGGCGGGCCCGCAGCGCGTGGCCGCGGGCGCGGCCATAGAGCCGGTCGGGCGGCGGCTTCAGCGCCTTGCCGCCCGCCATCTCCTCAACCGTCTCCTCAGCGGCCAAACGCGGCCTTCAGCGCCGGCGCGAGGTCGGTCTTCTCCCAGGTGAAGGTGCCCAGCCGGTCGTCCGGCTCGCGGCCGAAATGGCCGTAGGCGGAGGTCGGCACGTAGATCGGCCGGTTGAGGTGCAGATGCTCGCGGATGCCGCGCGGGGTGAGGTTCACCAGTTCGCGCAGCACGGTTTCGAGCCTGGCGTGATCGACGTCCCGCTCGGTGCCGTGCATGTCGACATAGACCGAAAGCGGGTGCGACACGCCGATCGCGTAGCTGACCTGGATGGTGCAGCGGGTGGCGAGGCCGGCGGCGACCACGTTCTTCGCGAGGTAGCGGCACATGTAGGCGGCGGAACGGTCGACCTTGGTCGGGTCCTTGCCGGAGAAGGCGCCGCCGCCATGCGGGGCCGCGCCGCCATAGGTGTCGACGATGATCTTGCGTCCGGTCAGCCCGCAATCGCCGTCCGGCCCGCCGATGACGAACTTGCCCGTCGGGTTCACGTAAAACTGATCGTCCGGGCACATCCAGCCATCGGGCAGCAGCTCGGTGACGAGCGGGCGGAGCATCGCCTTGATCTCGTCCTGGCTCATCCCGTCCTCGTGCTGGGTCGAGACCACGATCGAGGTGGTGCCGACCGGCTTGCCATCGGCATAGCGCAGGGTGACCTGGCTCTTGGCGTCCGGCAGCAGGCCGGCGGCGCGGGCATCGCCGATCTTGCGCAGCTCGGTCATGCGGCGGAGGATCAGGTGGGCGTAATAGATCGGCGCCGGCATCAGCGCGTCGGTCTCGGAGCAGGCATAGCCGAACATGATGCCCTGGTCGCCCGCGCCCTCGTCCTTGTTGCCGGCGGCGTCGACGCCGGCGGCGATGTCGGCCGACTGCTCGTGCAGCAGCACGTCGATCTTGGCGTCGCGCCAGGAGAAGCCTTCCTGCTCGTAGCCGATGTCATGCACGGCGAGGCGGGCGAGATGGGCGAGATATTCGCGGGTGATGGTCGAGGGGCCGCGGGTTTCGCCGGCGAGCACGATGCGGTTGGTCGTCACCAGCGTTTCGCAGGCGACGCGCGCATAGGGATCCGCCGCCAGGAAGGCGTCGAGCACCGTGTCCGAAATCCGGTCGGCAACCTTGTCGGGGTGGCCCTCGGAGACCGATTCCGAGGTGAACAGGTAGTCACCTTTGTCGCGCATGGATTTCTCCTCTTGTCGCGAAGACGTCGTGCCCGGGCCGGGCGGCGGCGCCGGCCGAATGCCGGAGCGTGCCGGGGCATGGCGCAATCGCGCCCGGGGGTCAAGACAAGGGGCGGCGCGGCTACAGGCCGAGCAGGTCGCGCATGCCGTAGCGCCCGGGCGCGTGGCCGGCCAGCCACAGCGCGGCGCGGACCGCGCCTTCGGCGAAAATCCGCCGGTCGAGCGCGTGGTGGGTGAGCGTGATCTGCTCGACGGCGCTGGTGAAGATCGCGCTGTGGCTGCCGACGATCTGCCCGCCGCGCAGGGCGGCAAAGCCGATGGCGCCGGTCTCGCGCTTGCCGGTATGGCCATCGCGCCCGGAGTCCTTCACCGCCGCAAGGTCGACGCCCCTGCCCCGCGCCACCGCAGCACCGATCGCCAGCGCGGTGCCCGAGGGCGCGTCGATCTTCTGGCGGTGGTGCATCTCGAGGATTTCGGCATCGTGGGTCTCGGCGGCGAGGGCGGCGCCGAGGCGCTCGGCCAGCGCGATCACCAGGTTCACGCCCGGCGCGAAATTCGCCGCCTGAAAAACCGGAATCCGCGCGGCCGCATCGGCGATGTCGGCCTCGGCGGCCGGATCGAATCCGGTGGTGCCGAGCACCCAGGGCGTGCCGGCTGCGGCGAGGATGCCGGCATGGCGGCTGACCGTGGCGGCCACGGTGAAGTCGATCACCACATCGCTCTCGCGCGCGAGCGCGGCGAGGTCACCGTCGCGGCCGATGCCGCCGGCCAGCGTGGCGCCGGCCAGCGGCACGGCCTCGGCCAGCAGCTTGCCCATCCGGCCGGTGATGCCGGCAATGCCGATCCGCAGGTCTGCTCCGTTCATGGCGTCTGCCTATCGGGCCAATGGCGGGATTTTGCAAATCGGCGGCACGGGTCGGGCCGGTCAGGGACGATCGAGGGTCTTGGCCATGTCCACCAGCGTCCAGCCGGCGCGGTGCGGGTGCGGGCGGCGGCCGGTCTCGCGAAACCCGTGCGCCAGGTAGATGGCGATGTTCCGCGTCATGCGGGCGTTGGTATAGAGCCGGAGTTCGCGCCGCCCCGCGCCGCGCGCGCGGGTCTCGGCAAAGCGTAGCAGCGCGCCGGCAAGGCCCCTGCCCTGCGACGGCGGATCGACCGCGACGCTGAACACCAGCGCATGGTCATCGTGCAGTTCGAGGCTGACGAGGCCGACCGGATCATGCGCGATCTCGGCGAGGAAGGTTTCGCCGCGGGCGATCCTGGCGGCGTGATCGTCGGTCATCGGCACGGGCGGCGCGCCGAATTCGGCGACATACGGCCCGTAGGCCGCCGCGGTGATCCGCGCCACGGCGGCAAGGTCGGCCTCGCCGGCGGCGCGGATGGAGCACGCCGCCTCCATGCTCACATCCCGCCCGGATAGGCCGGGCCGCCGGCGCCCTCGGGCACCACCCAGTTGATGTTCTGCGTCGGGTCCTTGATGTCGCAGGTCTTGCAGTGCACGCAGTTCTGCGCGTTGATCTGCAGCTTCGGATCGCCCGCCTCGGCGCCGACGATCTCGTAGACGCCGGCCGGGCAGTAGCGCGTCTCCGGGCTGCGGTATTCGGCCCAGTTCACCGAAATCGCCTTCGCCGGGTCGAGCAGCGTGAGATGCGCCGGCTGGTTTTCCTCGTGATTGGTGTTGGAGATGAAGACCGAACTCAGCCGGTCGAAGGTGAGCGCGCCATCGGGCTTCGGATAGGCGATGGGGGTTGCGTCGCGGGCGGGCTTCAGCGCGGTGTTGTCGGCGTGGTTGCGCAGCGTCCAGGGCGACTTGCCGCGGGTGACGTAGGTTTCGAAGGCGGCGTTGATCAGCCCGCCCCACATGCCGAATTTCGCGAAGCCGGGGCGGATGTTGCGCACCGCCTGAAGCTCGGGCCAGAGCCAGGAGGCGCGCACCTTCTCGGGGAAGGCGTCGAGTGTCGCGGGGCGGCTGCCGGACAGCGCCTCGGCGATCGCCTCGGCGGCGAGCATGCCGGATTTCATCGCGGTGTGGGTGCCCTTGATCTTGGGCACGTTGAGGAACCCCGCCTCGCAGCCGACCAGCACGCCGCCGGGAAAGGCGAGCCGGGGGATCGACTGGAAGCCGCCCTCGTTCAGCGCCCGAGCGCCGTAGGAGATGCGCTTCGCGCCCTCGAAATAGGGGCGGATCGCCTTGTGGGTCTTGAAGCGCTGCATCTCCTCGAAGGGGGAGAGATAGGGGTTCTCGTAGTCGAGTCCGATGACGAACCCGTAGGCCATCAGGTTGCCGCCCAGATGGTAGAGGAACGAGCCGCCATAGGTTTTGGTATCGAGCGGCCAGCCGATCGTGTGCATGACCATGCCGGGATTGTGGCGCTCCGCCGGCACCTCCCAGAGTTCCTTGATGCCGATGCCGTAGGTCTGCGGATCGACCCCGTCGCGCAGGCCGAAGCGGGACATCAGCTGCTTGCCGAGCGAGCCGCGGCAGCCCTCGGCGAACACCGTATATGTTGCGCGCAGTTCCATCCCGCGCTGGTATTGCGCGGTGGGCTGGCCGTCCTTGCCAATTCCCATGTCGCCGGTGGCGATGCCGGCGACGCGGCCCTCCTCGACCAGCAGCTCCGCCGCGGCGAAGCCGGGATAGATCTCGACGCCGAGCTCCTCCGCCTTCGCGCCCAGGAAGCGGACCACATTGCCGAGGCTGACGACGAAATTGCCGTGATTGTTCATCTGCGGCGGCGTCGGCATGCGGTGGCTGCCGGTTTCGGTGAGGAACAGGAAACGGTCCTCGCCCGCCTTCGCCGAGAACTCGATCGCGCCGATATCGGCGTCGGGCAGCAGTTCGGTCATCGCGCGCGGTTCCAGCACGCAGCCGGAGAGAATATGCGCGCCGACCTCCCCGCCTTTTTCGACGACGCAGACCGAAAGCTCGGCGTTGATCTGTTTCAGCCTGATCGCCGCCGACAGGCCGGCCGGGCCGGCGCCGACCACGACGACGTCGAATTCCATGGATTCCCGGGGCGGCACTGTGTCTGACATGCGATTCCTCCTGCGCTTCGATTAACGTATAGGGAAGCTCGCGGCATTGCGCAAAACCCGGCCCCGGGCGCAAATCGGGCCATGAACGCTCAAGGCGGAGAGATGACGGGAGACAGCCACGCCGCCCTGCTCGCCGCCCTGGCGCTGCAGGCCGAATGGGGCGCGGACGAGGCGCTGCTGGAAACGCCGCCCGACCGCGCGGCGGCATCGCCGCAACACCGCCCGGCCTCGCCCGCTCCGGCCGCTCCGGCCGGGCCGGGCACCGTCGTGCGGCTTCCCACCGCCCCGTCCGCGCCCGGTGCCGCCTCGCTCGCCGAATTGCGCGCCGCCCTCGAGGCTTTCGACCAGTGCGCGCTCAAGCGGACGGCGACGCAGCTCGTCTTCGCGGACGGCGCCGAGGATGCGCGGATCATGATCATCGGCGAGGCGCCGGGCGGCGAGGAAGACCGCATCGGCCGGCCCTTCGTCGGCCCCGCCGGCCAGTTGCTCGACAAGATGCTCGGCAGCATCGGCCTCGACCGCGGCACCGTGCGCATCGTCAACGTCGTGCCCTGGCGGCCGCCGGGAAACCGCACGCCGTCGGATACCGAAATCGCGCAATGCCTGCCGTTTCTGCACCGCCACATCGCCCTGGTGCGGCCGGAACGGCTGGTGCTGCTCGGCGCCGTCGCGGTGCGCGCGCTGATCGGCGGCAAGGACGGCATCACCCGGCTGCGCGGCAAGTGGCGGGAGGTGACGATCGAGGGGCTCGACCAGACGCTGCGCGCCCTGCCGACCTACCATCCCGCCTACCTGCTGCGGCAGCCCGCCGCGAAGCGCCTCGCCTGGGCGGACCTTCTGGAATTGCGGCGCGAATGTGTCGAATCCCGCATCCTGCGCGATGCTGACATGCGAAATTCACAAGACATCACGAAAAGTTGAAAATTATTCGGCCGCAAGTCCTGCGGTTTTCCTTGTTTTGTATATTTTTTTAGAATTTTGCCCTCTTGGAGAGCTTGCCCAGCCGGGAATTTGGCGTGTAGCCGAACGGTCATGCGAGGGGCCGTTAAAAAGCTCTCCCGCCTAAGCGTCGCCCGGGCGTGCATCGTCACGGCGGCGTTGTCCGTCGGTATGCCCGCGATCGCACATGCGGCGCCGGCCGGACTCAGGGGGCCTTCGACCGACAAGCAGGGCGCTGCATCGCGCCCGGAATCCGTAGCGTATGCGATCCCGCGCTCGACGCCGGCGAACGGCGCCGAGGTGGTGCTCGCCCGCCCGCTCGCGCCGAGCGACGTGACGCTGTATCGCCGGATCTTCGCCGATCAGGCCGCGGGGCGCGTGGCCGAGGCGGCGGCGCTGATCCACCGGCTCGACAACGACATGCTGATGGGCCAGGTGCAGGCGCAGCTCTATCTCGGCCCCTATCACCATTCGACGCCGCATGAACTCGAGGCCTGGCTCAAGGCCTATGGCGGCCAGCCCGGCACGAACCGCATCCGCGCGCTGCTGGCCAAGCGGCTGCCGCGCGGGGGCCACATGCCGCCCGCAACGGTCGACTACCTGCCGGAGCCCGAAATCGTCCCCACCGGCGCGGCGACGCCGCCGGCCGGAGGAGTCCGGGTGCCGATGCGCCTTGCCGGATATGTGCAGCGCCTGAGCGGCAGCGGCGAGAGCGGCCGCGCCATCGGCCTGATCCGGAACGACAATCATATCTCCTTCGCCCAAGGCGCGGCGCTGCGCGCGATCGTCGCCCGTCAGGTCTTCGACCGCGGCGATTACGAACAGGCCCTTTCGATCGCCGCCGCCGCGGCCAAGGAAGGCGGCAACCGGGTGTGGGACCCGGATTTCGTCGCCGGCCTCGCCGCCTGGCGGCTGGGCCGGATGTCCGAGGCGCTGCCCTTCTTCGAGCACGCCGCCGAATCGCCCGATTGCGGGCCCGACCGGCACGCCGCCGGCGCCTTCTGGGCCGCGCGCGCGGCACTCCGCCTTGGGCAGGCGGACGCCTATCTCGCCTGGCTCGGCAAGGCGGCGAACAATTCGGGCACGTTCTACGGCATGCTCGCCGGACGGCTGCTCGGCCGGGATCTCGGCGGCAGCAGCCTTGCCGCCAGCCTGTCCGAAGCCGATGTCGAGGCGGTCGCGGCGCAGCCGGAAGGCGCCCTCGCCTTCGCGCTGCTGCAGGTCGGCCGCGACAGCGATGCGGCGCTCGCCCTGCGCAGCCTGTGGCCGCAGATCAAGTCCGATCCCAATCTCGGCCGCGCGGCACTTCGCGTCGCCGCCCGCGCCGGGCTGATCGATGTCGCGGTGGCGCTCACCCGCGTCCTGCCGGGCAACGAAATTGCCGGGGTGAAGCTGCCCCTGCCCGCCCTGCACCCGGCCGGCGGATTCAGCGTCGATCCCGCGCTGGTCTATGCGCTCGCCCGCACCGAATCCGGCTTCAACCCGCGCGCCGTTTCCGTGGTCGGCGCGCGCGGGCTGATGCAGCTGATGCCGGCGACCGCGCTCGCGATGGCGCACCGCTACGGCATCGCCGACCGGCTGGACGATCCGGCGGCCAACCTCGCGCTCGGCCAGTCCTATCTGCGCTACCTGGCGGCCCAGCCCGACGTGAAGCGCAACCTGCTCGACATTCTGGCCAGCTACAATGCCGGCCCGGTCGCCGCGTCGAAATGGGTCGACACGATCAAGGACGGCGGCGATCCGCTGATCTTCATCGAATCGATCCCGAACGCGGCCACCCGCCGCTTCGTCCAGCAGGTGCTGGCCGACAGCTGGATCTATGCCGAGCAGATCGGCGACGTGCCGGCGAGCCTCACCGCCTTGGCCGAAGGACACGCGCCGCAGCTGCAGGATTACGGCACCGCGGTCGCCGACCGCTGAACCGCGCCGGCGGGCGGCGCCCGTAAGGTTTCGTTAAGCTCATCTCTTTAAGCTGCGGGCATGGATCAGAATGTGCTCGCGTCCTCCGCCTCGCCCGAACAGCTTTTCGCCGGAGGGCTCGCGGCCCATGGGAGCGGCAATTACGCCGAAGCGGCGGCATGCTTCACCGGCGTGCTCGAGGTCCTGCCCGGCTTTCCCGCGGCGCTCGCCAACCGGGCGCTGGCGCTCTGGTCGCTCGGCGCGCTCGATGCCGCGGAACGCGACGCCTCTGCCGCCTGCGCCGCCATGCCGAACCTGGCGGAGGGATGGATGGTCGCCGGCGCGGTGCGGATCGACCGCGGCGATGCGGCGGGCGCGGTCACAGCCTATGCCGAGGCGGTAAGGCTGCGGCCGGGCTTCGCGCCGGCGCAGGCCGGACTGGCCGCGGCCCATCTGGCGGCCGGCGCCAACGCCGAGGCGGCGCGCTGCGCGGCCCTGGCCCTGGCGCTGGATCCGGGCTGCGACCACGCACGGTTCACCCTTGGCTCAGCACTCTCGGCGCTCGGCAAGCCGGGCCCCGCCATCGACCTCTTCAATCTGGTGCTCGCCGCGCAGCCCGGCCATGCGGGGGCCTTGCTCAACCGCGGCAACGCGCTGATCGGGCTCGACCGGATCGATGAGGGCGAGGCCGACCTGCGCGCGGCACTCGAGATCAATCCCGACCTGCGGGAGGCGCTGGCCAGCCTGGCCGTGCTGCGCACCATCCGTGGCGATACGGCGGAAGCCATCGCATTGTGCGACCGGGCCATCGCGCTCGATCCCGATTTCGCCGTGGCGCAATGGAACCGCGGCGTCGCCGCCCTGCTGTCCGGCGATTTCGCGACCGGGTTCGAGGCGTATGAATGGCGCAAGCGTCATCCGATCTATGGCCCGCATTTCGACCGTCTGCCGGCACCCGTCTGGCGCGGCGAATCGCTGGCCGGCCGCCACCTGCTCGTCCGCGCGGAACAGGGTCTGGGCGATACGATCATGTTCGCGCGCTTCCTGCCCGCGCTGGCCGCGCAGGCGCGCCGCGTCACCCTCGCCTGCCATGCGCCGCTGTTCCCGCTGTTCGCGCATCTCGGCATCGGCCTTTGCCGGCTCGATGATCCGGCGCCCGCCGATGTCGACTGCGCGATCGACCAGATGAGCCTGCCTCATGTACTTCGCCTCACGCCGTCCGCGATCCCGGCGTCCGGCGGCTATCTCGCGGCGCCGGAGGCCGAGATCGCGCGCTTCGCCGATCTCGCGCCGCGCCGTGGCGAACGGGTCTTCGGACTGGTCTGGGCCGGCAACCCCGGCCACAACAACGACCGGCGCCGCTCGTTGCCGCCCGGCGCCCTGACCCGCCTGTTCGATCTCCCCGGAGTGCGCTTCGTCGCGCTGCAGCTTGGCGCGCGATGCGCGGACTACGAGATCGACAGCCTGGCATCCCGGATCACCGACTTCGGCGCCACCGCCGGCATCCTTCACCATCTCGACGGCCTCGTGACCGTCGACACGTCGATCGCCCATCTGGCCGGCGCGATGGGCAAGCCGTGTCACGTTCTGCTTTCGGCTTCGTGCGACTGGCGCTGGCTGCTCGGCCGGACCGATACGCCATGGTACGACTCGATCACCCTTCATCGCCAGGAGCATCTCGGCGACTGGTCCGGGCCGGTTCGTTCGGTATTCGCCGCGTTGAGCCGCATGGGAGAGGCGCCGCTCGCCACCGGCTGACAACCTCCGCGGCAGCCGGCGACCGCGCCCGAGCCAGTCTCCTCCCCTTTCGGGTCAGCCCCCGGCCTCGTCCCGCGCCGCCGCCACGAGCGCGGCGGGATCGACCGGCGCGCTGCCGCGCTGCGCCGACAGATAGGCCGCCTCGACCAGCGCGAGGGTGCGGAGATTGTCCGCCCCCGAGGTTTCCGGTTCGCGCCCGCCGCGCAGGCACGCGATGAAATGCTCCTGGATGTCGAACACGCTGTGCTGAATGCCGTGCCAGGGCGCCGGTCCCCAGCGCGCCTCGTCGGGGGCGACGGTCTCGCGCCGCGTCGCGCCATCGGCGTGCACGACGAGTTCGTAATCGGCGCCGAGCCGGAGCGTGCCGCGCGCCCCGTCGATCTCGATCAGGCTCTGCGGAAACAGCTCGCGTACCTGCGCGCTGGCGTAGCTGCAATCGACGACCGTCGTCACCCCCGCCGCGTGGCCGAGCATCATCGTCGCCACGTCCTCGCCGGAGATGCGGGGATTCACCCGCTGGGTCCGCGCCGCCAGGGTCGTCACCTCGCCAAACAGAAACCGCGCGACATCGAGCAGGTGTATGCCGAGATCCTGGATGATGAAGCGCGATCCCTCGGCCAGATAGGGCTGTCCGGCATAGACGTCGTAGGCCGAGCGGAAGGCGATGCGCGCCCAGAACGGCTGGCCGATCTCGCCTTCATCGAGCACGCGGCGCACCGCGCGGATCGGCGCCTGCCAGCGGAAATTCTCGTGCACCATCAATGGCACGCCCGCCCGCCGGCAGGTCTCGACCAGTTCCGCCCCCTCGGCGAGCGTTTCGGTGAACGGCTTCTGGCAGATCACCGGCACACCGGCGCGCGCCGCCAGGGTCACCAGCGGCACGTGGGAGGCCACGGTGGTCGCGATGTCGACGAAGTCGGGCCGCTCGCGGGCGAGCATCTCCGCCGCGTCGTCATAGGTGCGGGCGATGCCGAAGCGCGCCGCGGTTGCCGCAAGCCGCGCCGCATCCCGGTCGCACAGGGCGACGATGCCGGCATCGCCGGCCTCCGCCCAGGCCCGAAGCTGGTTCTGCGCGAAGAAGCCGCAGCCGATCAGCGCCCCGTTGAGCATTCGCCGCCCCGTTCCGTCGGTGTTCAGATCGATTTTTGCCGGCGGCCCCGCGAAGGGCCGCCGGGTGGTTGCCGAGCCGCCAGCTCAGGATTTCGATTTCATCGCCCAGTTGGTGTAGTCGCCGACATTCGCCTTGGTGATCAGCGTGCAGTTCAGCTCCTGCTTCTCCGGCTTGCCGGTCTTGCCGGTGCGGATGTATTTGTCCGCCTCGATCACCGCCTCGCGCGAGAAGGTCGCGATCGGCTGCAGCACGTCGGCCTTGATCTGGCCCTTGCGGATCGAATTGATCACGTCCGGGCTGCCATCGAAGCCGGTGACGATCACGTTCGGCTTGTGGGCCGCGAGCAGCGCCGCTTCAGCACCCATCGCCATCGTGTCGTTGTCGGCGATCAGGCCCTTGATGTGCGGATGCGCCTCGAGCAGCGTCTGCGTCACCTGGAAGCCCTTCGACTGCGACCAGTCGGCGGTCTGCACGGCGACCATCTTCATGCCGGAGAAATGCTTGAGCACGCTGGCGACACCCTGCGAGCGGACCTTGGCGTTGGTGTCCGACGGCAGGCCGGTCAGCTCGACATAGGTGCCCTTGTAGCCCATCAGCTTCGCGAACTCCGTCCCCTCCAGCTGCGCGCCCTGGAAGTTGTTGGAGACGATCTGCGCCTTGGCGATGCCCTTGGCGTTGATCTCGCGGTCGATCAGGAAGACCGGAACGCCCGCCTTGGTCGCGAGCTTCACCGCCGAGATCGACGAATCCGCGCCCGCATTGTCGAGAATGATCGCGGCGACGTGGCGCGCGATCGCGGTCTTGATCAGGTTGAGCTGGGTATAGGCATTGCCGTTATGGCTCGCGACCATCGTGCCGTAGCCGAGCTTCGTCGCTTCCTCGGCGGCGAATTTTTCCTCCGCCACGAAGAACGGATTGCTGAGCGAGGGGACGAAGATGGCGATCGTCTTGCCGTTGCTGCCCTTCTGCGAATGGATCGCCGGCTGGGTCGCGGCATGGGCCGGCAGCGCCGCCGATGCGGCAAGCACGGCGCCGAGGCAGGCCGGGCCGAGCAGTGTCTTCAGTTTCATGGTCAGTTCCTCCGCTTGCTGTTGAACTCGTTGATTGTTCGCAACCTCCTGAACGCTGTTCAGGGCGTTACCTCCTTGCCGCGGCGCCGGCCCCAGGGCATGCGCACGCCGCGGAATTGCACCTGATCGATCGCCACCGCCAGCACGATCACGAAACCCGTAATGATCATCTGCCAGAAATCCGACACGCCGAGCAGGATCAGCCCGTCGACCAGCACGGCGATCACCAGCGCGCCGATCACGCTGCCGCCGATCGTTCCCTTGCCGCCCATCAGCGACGTGCCGCCGAGCACCGCCGCGGCGATGGCGTTCAGCTCGTAGCCGGTGCCGGCCGCCGCCCCCGCGGAGTCGAGCTGCGCGGCGATGACGATGCCCGCCAGCGCCGCCAGCACGCCGGAAATCACATAGACCCGCGCGCGCACCGCGAGCACCCGCACGCCGGAGAGCGCGGCCGCGCGCTCGTTGCCGCCGATCGCGTAGACATGGCGGCCGAACTTCGTGCGCTCGGCGATGCCCGTGGCCACCACGCTCGCGATCACCAGCAGCCAGATCGGCACCGGGATGTGCAGCAGCAGCCCGTTGCCGAGCCAGGGAAAGCCCCGGTTGCCGAGCGCCTTGTGCCCGTCGAGGAAGGGAAAGGTCGAACCGTTGTTGCTGAGCAGGGCGATGCCGCGCGCGATGTAGAGCATGCCGAGTGTCGCGATGAAGGGGGCGACCTTCATCCTGGTGATGACGAAGCCGTTGATCGCGCCGATCAGCGCGCCGGCGGCCAGCGCGATGGCGACCGCCGCCCAGGCATGCGGGTAGATCACCACGCCCAGGAACGGCACCGGCAGCCCGACATCGATCAGCGCGCCGACGATCATGCCGCAAAGCCCGGCGATGGAGCCCACCGAAAGGTCGATCCCGCCGGAGACGATGACGAATGTCATGCCGATCGCGAGCAGGCCGTTGATCGAGGACTGCACCAGCACGGTGATGATGTTTGACCAGGTGAGAAACGCCGGCGAGAGAAAGGCGAACAGCGCCATGATCACGATCAGCGCGACGAAGGCGCGGAAGCGCAGCAGCAGGGCCGCGAGCGCCGGGGCCGAGGCGGGTGCAGAGGTTTCGACTGTCTCGCTCATTCTCTCGACCTGTTCCGATTGTCCGCTCATGCGGCCTCCCGCGCGCGGGCGGCGGCGCGCATGAGGTCCTGTTCGTCATAGGCGCCGCGCGCGAATTCCGCCGTGATGCGCCCTTCGGACATCACGATCGTCCGGTCCGCGAGGGCGACGATCTCCTTCACCTCGGACGAGACGAAGAGAATGCCGATGCCCTCGGCGGCGAGACGGTTCATGATGGTGAAGATCTCCGCCTTCGCCTTCACGTCGATGCCACGGCCGGGCTCGTCCATCAGCAGCAGCTGCGGGCGGATGAGCAGCGCCTTGCCGACGATCGCCTTCTGCTGGTTGCCGCCGGAGAGCGTGGTGATCATCTGCGTGGGCGAGAACGCCTTGATCGCGAGGTTGCGGATCGTCGCGGCAATGTCGGACGCGCCGAAATTCCGTTGCAGCCAGCCGAAGTTTTCGTACTGCCCGAGATTGGCGAGGGTGATGTTCTCGCCCAGCGTCATCGTCTGCACGATGCCCGCGGCCTGCCGGTCCTCCGGGATCAGCATCATGCCGCGGGCGATCCGCTGGTCGAGGCCGAGGCGCGGATCGAGCGTCTCGCCGGCGAGCGCGACCTCGCCGGTCGATTCCGGGTGCAGCCCCATCAGGCATTCGAGCAGTTCCGTCCGCCCCGCGCCCATCAGCCCGAACAGGCCGACGATCTCGCCGCGCCTCACCTCGAGCGACACGCCCTCGACCGACACGCCGTTCTCCGTGCGCGGGCAGCGCAGCCCGGCCACCGCGAGGATCGGCGCCCCGGTCGCGACATTGCCGTGATGCGGCACGTCGAGCGTGGTGTCGCCGAGCATCCGATGCAGGATCCAGCCCATGTCGACGCCCTGCATCGGCGCATGCGCGGCGACCCGGCCGTCGCGAAGCACCGTGATGTAGTCGCCGATCTCGAGAAGCTCCTCCATCCGGTGCGAGATGTAGATGATCGCGACGCCCTGCGCCTTGAGGTCGCGGATCAGCTTGAACAGCGTGCGCACCTCGCCGGCGGAGAGCGCCGAGGTCGGCTCGTCCATGATCAGCACCCGCACCTCGTGGCGCAGCGCCTTGGCGATGGCGACGATCTGCTGCAGGCTCACGCTCAGGTCGCCGACCAGGCGGTTCGGGTCGATGTCGTGATCGAGGCGGCGCAGGATCTGCCGCGCCACCTCGATCTGCCGCTTGCGGTCGACCAGCGCGCCCTTGCCGGCCTCATGGCCGAGGAAGATGTTCTCCGCCACCGAAAGATTCGGGCAGAGATCGAGTTCCTGGTAGATGATGCCGATGCCTTTCGCCGTCGCTTCCGAGGGCGTGGCAAAGCTGACCGGCTCGCCGTCGAGCAGCAGGCGGCCGCCGGTCGGCCGCTCGGCGCCGGCGATGATCTTCATCAGCGTCGACTTTCCGGCGCCGTTCTCGCCGACCAGGATGTTCACGGCACCGGCATGGGCCGCGAAATCGACGCGATCCAGCGCCAGCGTGCCGGGAAACGCCTTGGTCACGCTCTCGGCCTGGAAGACCGGCGCGCTCATCCGCCCGCCTTTCCGGCCTCGATGATCACCGGCGTCACCGTGATGTCGGACGGATCGCCGTCGTCATAGGTCCAGGCGCCGTAGACGGTCACGCTCCGCCCCTTCAGCTTCGCGAGGTCGAGCGGCGCGACGACCGTCTTCACCACGCGGCTGTTGAGCGCGTCGGCGACGTCGCCGTACTGGATCTGGTTGAGGAACTCGCCGAAGCTGATGAACTTCAGCGCGTCGCGCAGCGTGGTGCCGAGAATCACCGGCCCGGTCGCGACCTTCACGGCCACCGGGCTCGCTCCCGCCACGGTCACCCGCATCGTCCCGATCGGCGACGAGGTATCCACCTTGCCCACCGTGCCGGTGAAGCGCACCAGAATGTTGTAGGTGCTGGCGACCTTGTGGCCGTACCGCGCCAGGGCCGCGCCCTTGTCCTTCGCCAGCGCGGCGAGCACGGTGGCGAGGCTGGCGCTTTCGCGCCGCGCGTCCGGCACCACGCGCGTTCCCCAGATCCGCGCGACATAGGCGTCCGGCTTGAAGGCCAGTCCGGCGGAGGGATGGCTGTCGCCGGCGGCGGACCCGCCGATCGGCCGGACGGTGGCGACCAGCCCGCCGGCCCAGAGGGCGGCGAAGACCACGCAGAAGCCGAGGAAACCCACGAGCCTTGGATACCGCAGGCCGGCGGCAATCGACCTGCTCATGGGCCCGTCGCGGCGTCGCGGGGCGGAATTCGGTCTGATGTCACGAAACGTTCCTCCGTCCGCTGCCGTTATGAATGGCATTTACGGTGCCGGGAAGATGTCACATAGTCATCATACCATCAAGAGGGGCCCGGCTGCATTCCGTCCGCGGACCTGCCTGCGCCTTCGGGACGACGGGGATATGGACGGATGATGAACGGGGCCCATCTCGAAGGGCATCGTCACTCGGCGCGCGGCGCCCGGAAGCAGGTGGAATGGCTGGATCATGAAAAGGCTCGAACCAAGGCCGGTGGAACGGCGGAAACTGTCGCACGAGGTGCTCGACCGGCTGATCGCCGCGATCGAGGCGCGGCAGTTCCCGCCCGGCTCGCAACTGCCGGCGGAGCGCGAACTGATGCAGATGCTCGGCGTCGGCCGCCCCGCGATCCGCGAGGCGATGCAGAGCCTGCAGCAGATGGGGCTGATCCGGATTTCCCACGGCGAGCGGGCGCGGGTGATCCAGCCCTCGGCGGAGACGATCATCGAACAGATTTCCGGCGCGATGCTGCAACTCCTCGCCAACAGCCCGCGTGGTCTCGATGAGTTGAAGGAGGCGCGCCTGCTGTTCGAGGTCGGGCTCGCGCGGGTGGCGACGATGCGCGCCACCCGCGAAGGCCTCGCGGCGCTGCGCGAGGCGCTCGCCGCCTGCCACGATTCGCGCGGCGACGCGCCGCGCTTCATCGCCGCCGACATGGAATTCCACCGCCGCATCGCCGAGATGACCGGCAACTCCCTGATCACCGCGGTCTGCCAGGGCCTCGCCTCGTGGATGATGCGCTTCAAGCGCGACCTGGTCTCGGCCCGCGGCGCGGAACGCCTGACGCTCGCCGAGCACGACAGGATCTACCGCGCCATCGCCGCCGGCGACGCCGATGCCGCGGCCGTCGCGATGACCGAGCATCTCAGCCGGGCGAACGCCCTCTATTCGGCCCTGATGAACGAGGCCGCCACCCCCGAGACCGAGCAGCCTTCCCTCGCCTGATCCCCTTGCGCGACCCCGCTGACTGAACTACTCATCATACCAGTTGCGCCCGGCAAGCGGCGCGAAGGGAAGGATGTCCAGTGAGTGGCGCGGAACGCATCGAAGCCGATTACCTGATCGAGACCGCGTTCGACCCCGGCCACGCCGCCGCGGCGATGGCCGGCGAGCAGTCGAGCGGCACCTTCGTGCCGGTGCCCGGCGAAACCCCCGAACTCAAGGCGCGCGCCGCGGCACGGGTCGAGCGGCTCGATGTCCTGGAAACGGTCGGCTCGCCCTCCCTGCCCGGCGCCGGAACCCCGCGCGGCGCGGCGCCGCCGGTCTTCCGCCGCGCCGCCGTCACCCTTTCCTGGCCGGTGGACAATCTCGGCCCGTCGCTGCCCAATCTCGTCGCGACCGTGGCCGGCAATCTCTTCGAACTGCGCCAGTTCTCCGGCCTGCGCCTGCTCGACCTGCGGCTGCCCGCGAGCTTCGCCGCCGCCAATCCCGGCGTGCGCTTCGGCATCCCCGGCACGCGGCGGCTTGCCGGCGTCGAGGGGCGGCCGCTGATCGGCACCATCGTCAAGCCCAGCGTCGGCTTCGATGCCGGGCAGACCGCCGCCCTGGTCGCCACCCTCTGCGAGGCCGGCATCGACTTCATCAAGGACGACGAGTTGCAGGCCGACGGCCCCGCCTGCCCGTTCGAGGCCCGCGCCCGCGCGGTGATGCGCGTCGTCAACGATCATGCCGAGCGCACCGGAAAGAAGGTGATGTTCGCCTTCAACCTGACCGGCGAGGTCGACGAGATGCGTCGCCGGCACGACCTCGTGCGCGAGCTCGGCGGCACCTGCGTGATGGCGAGCCTCAACTCCGTGGGCGTCAGCGGCTTCCTCGCGCTGTCGCGCCACGCCGCGCTGCCGGTCCACGCGCATCGCAACGGCTGGGGCGCGCTGTCGCGGCACCCGCTGCTGGGCTGGTCCTATGTCGCCTGGCAGAAGATCTGGCGCCTCGCCGGCGCCGACCACATGCATGTGAACGGCCTGCGCAACAAGTTCTCCGAGGATGACGACAGCGTCATCGCCTCCGCGCGCGCCTGCCTCACCCCGATGTCCGATGCGGCGCCGAATGTCGTCATGCCGGTCTTCTCCTCCGGCCAGTCCGTCCGCCAGGCGGGCGACACCTATGCGGCGCTCGGCTCGGCCGACCTGATCTACGCCGCCGGTGGCGGCATCATGGGCCATCCCGGCGGGCCGGCCGAAGGCGTGGCGGCCCTGCGCGCGGCGTGGGACGCGGCGATGGCCGGCATTCCCGCCGCCGAGCACGCGAAGACGCACCCGGCGCTGGCCCGGGCGCTGGAGGGCGCGTCCTGACCCCGCGCGGCGACAGGCTGATCGGCTTCTACGGCGACGATTATACCGGTTCGTCGGCGGTGATGGAGGTGCTCGGCTTCGCCGGTGTGCCCACCGTGCTATTCCTCGAACCGCCCGACGAGGCCGCCCTCGCCCGCTTCGCCGATTGCCGCGCCGTCGGCATCGCGGGGATCGCCCGCTCGCAGACGCCGGCCTGGATGGACGCGAACCTTCCCGGCATCTTCGACACCCTCGCCCGCATCGGCGCGCCGGTCACCCATTACAAGGTCTGCTCGACCTTCGACTCCGCGCCGCAAATCGGCTCGATCGGCCGGGCGATCGAACTCGGCGTCCCGCGCCTCGGCGGCGCCTGGCACCCGCTGCTCGTCGCCGCCCCCGCGCTCGGCCGCTACCAGGCCTTCGGCAATCTCTTCGCCGTCGCCGGCGGCGCGGTCCACCGGCTCGACCGGCACCCGACCATGTCCCGCCATCCCGTCACCCCGATGGACGAGGCCGATCTCCGCCGTCACCTCGCCCGCCAGATCGCGGCGCCGATGGGGCTGGTCGACCTCGTCGCCCTGCAAGCCGGCCGCGGCGACGCGGCGCTGGCCGCCTGCCTCGACGCCGGCGAGCGGATCGTCTCGCTCGATGCCATCGACGAGGCCACGATCGCGGAAGCCGGCCGGCTGATCTGGGACCATCGGGGCGAGCGCCTCTTCGCGATCGGCTCGCAGGGCGTCGAATACGCCCTCGTCGCGCACTGGCGGCGGATCGGCCTGCTGGAGCCGGAGGCCGAACCCGCATCCGCCCCGCCGGTCAAGCGCATCGCCGTCGTCTCCGCCTCGTGCGCGCCGGTCACCGCCGCCCAGATCGCGCAGGCGCGGCGCGACGGCTTCGCCGCCTTCGCGATCGACGCCGCCGCCGCCGCCGACCCCGCCCTCTGGGCGCGGGAACTCGACCGCGCCGAGCGCGACGGCCTCGCCGCCCTGCGCGAGGGGCGCAGCGTCGTGCTGCACACCGCCGAAGGGCCGGATGATCCGGCCATCATCCGCACCCGTGCGGCCATCGCCGCGGCGGGCGAACCCGCCGAGACAATCCATGCCCGGATCGGCGCCGGCCTC